>JAQFVO010000302.1 GCA_027942505.1 Endozoicomonas sp.
ACACTGATCAAAGCTTGGAGCCTTGTCCATACTGAAACAATCCGTCAAAAAGCCCTCGCTGAAATCAACCTGATTGAACGCGGTGTTGTCCAGCTGAGCATCCCGTAAACTGACTCGCTCCCACACCCCGCTGGCCACCTTTGTGTTGCTCAGGTCGATGGACTGAAATTCACAGTCAGCCAGCGTGGTGCTCTTGATACTGGCGTGAGCAAAAGAAGGGCCATCAGCAAAACTCTAACAGCCCTTAAACGCGCTGTCACTGATGCGAGCATGGTCGAACGATGCGCCGGTGAGTGTGCAGTGGCGAAATGTCATGCCCTGGATTTCGGCGCGGGTAAAATCGGCATGATCGAAAAAACCATGCAGGATCTGGCTGTTATAGAGACCCATCTCCCGGCAGGAGGTTTTGTGGAAGGTCTGGGCGGCCATGTCGCAACCTTCGATGACGGCTTTATCGAGCACGGCACAGTCAAAATTGGCGGCGGACAGATCGCAATCAATAATGCGGGCATTGGTCAGGTCAGCGTCACGCAGGTCGGCACCATTGAGATTGCAGCCATCGAAAATAGCGTCACGCAGGTCAGCATGGCGGCAGTTGATACCGCGCAGGTCGCAGTTCTTCCAGTGCACGCCAGCCAGTTGGCTATTGCTGAACTTGCAGCGGCGCATCACGCTGTTGTTAAAACGCATCCGCTGCAAGTCCTGATTGATCAAAGAAGCTCCACTGAAGTCCGCACCGGCGGGAGCCGTCGAGCCCGGACGCAAGTTCTCAAGCAGTGCCTGCCTCTGTGCTGCCCGTTCTTTTTCCTGTTCAAACTGTCCGGCGATGTCGGTTTGTGGCTGCACCTGGTAGCCACCGACCTCTTTTTTCGACTCGGCAGTTTTGCCACTTTTCAAACCAAAGGTCTGCTGGCCATCCGTGTCCAGAATGGTGTTCGATAACGTCTGGTGGCCGGGTTTGGCGGGGTTTTTGGCTGATCTTTTTTTTCTGGGCACAGTGGGCGGTCTCCGGGCAAACTCATTTTATTCTGAGTCGCCCGGAACGGCTAAAGGTTTAGGGAGCAAAGAAATCTGGAACATTCAGAACAATTTTTGACCAGTATTTAAGCTGATAGAATGGCCTGCTCTCATTAACAACTATTTAGTTCGCAGACAATGATTCAGTCAGCCACCATTAGCGAATTACGACTGGCTAAAGTCGTCCCATGTTTTACCTTCCACTCCGCCATCGACAAACAGCCAGTTGCCCATTGTCAGGTAGCATCTGAGGGGATGGTTGGCGATGAACAGGCAGAGCTCTTCCACGGTGGCCCGGACCGGGCACTGCTGCAATTTGAGACAAAACACTATTCAGCCCTGGCTGTCCGTTTCCCGGATGCAGCTGAACGTTTTGTGCCAGGCAGCTTCGGTGAAAACCTCGTGGTAGCAGGAATGAGTGAAGCCACAATGTGCATCGGTGACAAGGTTCACGCCGGTAGCGCCGTACTGGAAGTTGCTCAGCCTCGTCTGCCCTGTTTCAAGCTCAACTACCAGTTTCGTGAACCAGAACTCTCCCGCCATGTGCAGGACCACGGAATGGGCGGCTGGTTCTATCGTGTGCTGGAAGGGGGCTTGATCACCTCCGGTGATACCATTGCCGTTATTGAGCGGCCCTATCCCCAATGGACGCTGGCCAGGGTTCAGCACTACCTCAACATTGAGCTGCAAAACCATGAGCTGATGGCGCAGCTGTTACTGCTGGAGCCACTGGCTGAGCAGATCAAAAAGGTGTTTCGCAGGCGGTTGGCAACCGGCCTGACAGAAGACTGGAGCGGTCGTCTTTCTGATGGCAATCCCAACCTGAACATTTATGAGAAGACTTCGGTGACGGATGCTGCCAAAAATTGACCTCGGTCAAAGACAACAGGGAAGGCTATCGCTGAGAATGACTAAAAGACAACAAGACAGCGTTAATCCAAGGAAGCGTAATGACCAGCTGCATTGAAAAACTGAATGTCGTACTAGCCAACGCTAATGTACTCTTTACCAAATTGCACAACTATCACTGGAATGTGAAAGGTCCTGCATTCTTCCAGTTACACGCCAAGACCGAAGAGTACTACACCCAGTTTGCCACCATGTACGACGATGTGGCAGAGAGGATTCTGCAGCTTTCCGGCACGCCACTGGTCACACTGAAGGCCATCTTGGGCACGGCAACTATCAAAGAAGAAGAAAGGACCGAGTTCAGTGTCGAGCATATCATGCACGCCATCATTCATGATTTTGAGGTGATGCAGAAGTTGTTCCAGACCATCTCTGCCGATGAAAGCACTGACGATATTACCCGCGGCTACTGCGATGAGCAGATCGGTTTCATAGAAAAAGAGCTGTGGATGCTGCGCTCAAGTCTTTAACAGCAAGTATTTTGCCAGGCACTTCGCACGAGGAGTGTCCTGGTTTTTTATCGAGTCCACATACAGACAGCTGTGATACAGGTATAATGCGGCGCTCTGTTATCTGATTAAAATCATTCCCCAATGAACTCATGGATAGTCCTGTTATCGGCCACCTTGCGCCTGGTGGATTTGCACGACAGTAGTCGCGAGCGAGGCCCGCAGTACACGCGCGTCTCACAGGAGTCACGCACTGGCCACAGTGATGGTTACTGGCTTGAGATCGCTTGCCAGCTGCTGGAATACCTGCTGGAAGAAGACCATCAAACCAACGGCCAGTTTATTCCCCAGAGTCGCTGCCTTAACCACCTGCGGGTAATGATTCCTGAACTAAGTACCAATGACCTGAATTACGTGGTCAATATGCTCAGCACACCCAGCGAGCTGTTCTTTAGCCGCACAGCGGAAAAAATACGACAAACGGCAAGTACTAAACAGACCGCCCTGGTGGAAAAGCAGAGTAAAATTGGCCATGTGCGCCTGTCTCAGGCGGGTCGCCAGAGCGTAACGCTTGCGCGCCAGGTAGACGATATTCTTTACAGCGAACACGATGCAGCGAAAATCATGTCAGCCATTGCACGCAGCGACTTCGACAGGATTCCACCGCTTTGTGATGCTATTTTGCTCTCCATACGCGGACTGACCCGGGAGATTCGCCGGATTCGGGAAAACCCCGCACTTGAGGGCAAACTGAACTCATTTCGGGATAACCGCAAACACTATCAGAGCGCGGTGCGCAATATTCAGGTGACGGTATTCGATTGTCAGAAACAGTTTTTACGCCAAGAGGTGCGCCAGCGATTTGACCATTGGGCACAGCAGCAGGATGACCCGTGGGACTGGCAAGTGCTCAATCGCCCATTGATTCGAATTCTCAGTGCCCTGGAAAATCTTAACCGCCGCCTCAGCGACCTGTTGCGTGATATTGCTGAGGGGCGTATTCAAAGCATGGGCATCGTTGACTTTAACAAAGCCGCACTTAATCTCGCCTGGCAGTCGCCAGATATAGAACTGATGTCGTCGGTATTCCAGCAAATCGCGCCGGTGGATATTGCTGTCAGCCTGCCGGCACCGAGCGACTATCAAAACCTGCTGGATAATCAGCGAGCCGATAACAGCGGCACCAGCCTGATCTACGACGATGGCGGGGACGACATTCCCGAGTCACTGAAACTGAAACGCTTTTTGCGTCACCATGGCCAGCAGATGCGTGAGCGTCTGCAACAAGGGCCGCTGTCGCTGAGTGAGGCCATCGCCAACGGCTGGCACCAATTTGCCGATTCGGCCCAGATGAGTGAAGACTGCCTGCCCCAGCTGATCAATATGTTTGTTGATACCGAACAGTTGCAACCGGGGCTGGTGGTGGCCATTGGGTCGCAATCACTCGACATCAGGCTTCCAGACGGTCGTCGTTTACACGGTGACAACCCAACACTGATGACCGCCAAAAGAAACCAGAAATTCGTAATTAGTTGCAGGGAACCTCAGCTGTGAATATGACCGAAATGGGTGAGGTTTACGCTTATCTGCTGCGTCACCGTATCGCCGAAACCCGTGCCCAGAGTGGCCGACGCCGTGCCTCGCAGGCCGGAGTGCTCTCCGAGCGTGATGCTGCCACCATTTTGAAGGAAGCCGATGAGCAGCAGATGGCTGATTTTCGTGCCTTTCTGGCTGGCCAGGGTCTGTTGCTGGCCATTTACGACAGTGCCGATTACCCCGGCATTCCCCCCGGTGGGCAGATATATATGCTGCTGCGTAACCCAGAAGCCCAGTTACCAGGCATGTTCTCCCAGCAGCAAGTACTGCAGAGGCTGAAAATCCGCCATGAAACCAAAGAGACGACCGCCGTCTGGTTTCTCCACCTGTGGTTGTTGATGCTTGGGTTACTTTATACACGCACTAACCGCTCCCTGTCTGATGTCAGCCTGTACCAGAACGCAGTTTTGAGTCAGGAAGAGCTGGCCGATACCTTGCGCCAGCACCTGGAAAGCATTCGCCGCTCTGGCCGTGACGCACTGGCTACAGAGGATCCTGAGCCGCGCCAGCTGGCCATCTTGTTGAGTGAAAAAGGTGAAGACATAAACCGACGTGTGAAGAATTTTATCGATGTGCTGGTGGATGCCTCCCACCTGATGCTCAAAGGCGAAAAAATATACCAGCAAACCCTGCTTGGTGCGTTGGAAGTAGAACAGACTGGACTGAGTCATCTGCGCCACCTGATTGCGGATGATATTGCCAGGCAGGTGATCCATGAGGAGGCTGTCGATGTCAGTCATTAATCGTGTTGAAATCGCCAGCCTGCTTAACAAGCACGGTGACGTCAGCTCACCATGGGCAGCAAAAATGCGCCACCTGGTACTTAACCTGCGTGGTCAGTCCTGCGCCATGAATATGGAAAACGGTTTTGGCAAGACGACACTGTCTGATGCCTTGATCGGAATGCTCTCCCGTGACCGGACACTGATGCATAAAACCCGGCGCAAGATGTCGCCATCCAGGCACGGTCATCCCTGGACGCATATTCGAGTCGAGTTCAACGACACATCCGGCGCTCAGTCCGATATCTTGGCACAGGCTGGCGACAGCGTTGGTGGCGAGCAGTGGGTGTTTGGCATGTACGGTCACAGCGATACCGATGCCGGCTTCTACTTCTACCCCGGTCGTCTGGAACAGTTGCCGGTGCACTCGACGACCAATGACGGTAAGCTGCAACTGTTCAGCAATGACCATGTACAACTGGCACTGCGGCAGTTAAAGCCTGAGCGCCCGAAGGACCGCGAAAGCTGGCTCGATGCCATGAGCGACCACATCAGCCGCAAGGAGCTGGAGCAGCTGGCATCTTTCCAGAAAGAGGGCGGTGCTGACAAGAGTCAGATTTTCAACGCCATCAAACCCCGACCCGGCGAAAAGGCAGACCAGGCCTTCTTTTACGAGGTACTGGCTCCGCAGATTCTCGCCGGTGCCAGCCACGGCGAAACGGATGAGTCGGAAGAGTTTATCGAAGAGCTGGTGATTAATTCCGGACGCAAAGTGTCTGAGCTGCGTCACCAGATCAATGAAAACCACAAGGATCTGACCCGAAACGAGGCGAAAAAAAATCGCCTGGAAGAGTTGGATAAAAGTGCGCACCAGCTCAGTAAAGCCCGGGACGAGCGTGACCAGTGTCGTCAGCAACTGGGCGATCAGGCGGCGTGTATGGCGCTGCTGGTCAGCCGGGGTATTCCGGGTGTGCCGGTCACTGACCCGGATGATGGGCTGGCTCAGGCATTGGCCATTCGTGTAGGGGAGACCACACCGCTGGTTTCACTGGCCACCCTGGCGGACCTTATTGGTACCAGTGCCAGTAAAATAGAGGGTTTTCTGGAAAATCGGCAGCTGGCCGGATTTCGTAGCGATAAAACCACTGTCGTTTATCATCCGTCAGCCAGTTGGGTCGGCAGGACGACACGCCTCTACCCGGCAGACAAAGCCCTTGAGTTACTGCACGATAGCCACGATCTGTTCAAGGATGACAATCATCGGGTCAGCACTCTCGAACGTCTCACCGATGCTATTGATGGATTTTTTGATCTGGACAGTAACCCGTTTCGGGAAAACTACCTGGCCGACAGGGAGTTTCAACGAACGCTGCGTGGTGAGCTGACTGAGTTAAAAGATCAGCGCCGCACCCTTGAGCGGGAGTGGGAAGCTCTGCAAAGCCGGGACAAGGCCTTTACCGATAACGAAACGGTTTACACCGATGCTCTGAAAGAGGGGCTGTTCAGCGAACAGGAGCTGGAAGACCCTGATGCCACCGAACAGTCAGTTAAGCAGCTGCATAAGGCCGTTAGCGAAGAGTACGACCGATTCTTGCAGGCGGAAGGACGGTTCAGTGCCCAGGCAGAAAACTGGCAACACTTTTTGCGTGAGTTTGGCGAGCAGCTGACACCAGCGGATGTGTTGCAGGAAAAAAGCCTGCAAGTTGATCAGTTGGCTTCAATGGTGGCAGATCAGCAGGAGCAGGAAGAGCACTTGTTGGCCACAGAGCGACAACTGGTTCAGCAGCGCCAGCAAATTGAACGACAATTGCCTGATTTGCAGCGTGATAGTGAGCAGTTAGCAGCACTGAAAGACAGTTTTGACCAGGTTAGCCGGCAGTATCCCGATGAGTCGGTAGATGGTCTTACCCAGCGACTGGAGCAGCACCAGAGAGCGTGCCGTAAGGAACACGATGAACTTGCCGTTCAGCGCAGTCAATGGCAGGGACGGTTAGCCAGCCTGCAAGCCTTGCTGCCTGATTATCAGGCCTTTGCCCAGCTGTTTCCGGATATGCCGCCGCAAAATCTGGAGGATCAGTTGCGGGCACAGGAGGTGACGCTGTCAGATACGGTCCGCCAGCAAGAAGTTCAGGTCAACGAGTTGCAGTTGCTGGTGGCGGATCTGTTGCAGTTTCAACAGGAATTACCGAGTGACGATCCTCTGCAGTGGCTTGCCATGGCAAAAGAGGCCTATCCCCAGCGCCTGACTGAGCTGGAGCAGAGTAAATCGGCATTGAGTGATATTCAGCGTCAATTGTCGGATCTTGAGAATGACCCGGTAAGTCCCGGAGCGGTAGAGGTCAAAGTAACGACGTTATTAAAACAGCTTGGCCTGCACCCACAACCGTTATTCCAGGTGCTTAACCGCGTTATACCAGACAACGATAAACGTAAATCACACTGGCTCGCTCAGGCTCATAACCTGCTCTTCGCTCCGGTACTACCGACACCGGCTGAGGCGCAAACTGCTGCCAGTGCATTGGCTCGACAGCAGTTGCCTGTTCCGGTCTTTACCCTTGAGGTGCTGGAGCAGTGGGTGAGTAGTGGTGCAACTGAATTGCTCGGCGCAGTCAGTGGATGTACTACTCTGGCGGTAAAATCTCTTCTTGATCCGTCGTTTATTACGGAGTTCAAACAACAATTAGCCAATGAGTCAGAGCAGTGCCAACAGCGGCTTGCTGAGCTGGAGCAGGAAATAAAGCGGTTTGCACCGGACTCTACCATCACACTGATCGCTAAAAGTGCCGCCCGGGCCGTTGAACTGTCTGCACAGGAAACACTGCCGGTTGCGGAAGAAGCACTGTACAGCCAGCAACAGCAGCTGCAACTGGTGCAAGAAAAATTGTCGCCTGATAATCGCAGATTGATCCGTCAGGCGGAGCAATTTCTTGCCCTTGGTGGCGAGGCTGCGATGGGCGATTACCAGGAATCGCTCGGGCAGGTCCTGTTGCAGGCAGAACAGCTATCCACCACGCTGGCAACACTGGATACGCAACTCAGTGGTCAATCACGACGCTTGCTGGATCAGGCTGAGCAGTTTATCCAGCGCGAAGGCCTGAGCCGGCTGGAGCAGACCGAGGCTGAGTTGACCCAGCTCACCGCACAGAGTGAACAGCTGAACGAGCAACACGAGCAATGTCGTGCAGATCTGGAGCAATGTCAGCAACAGTTGCGGCTGAACCAGGGGCAGTTGCGTGATGTTTATCAGCCAGGTGAAAAGGAGCGTCTGGACAGTCTGGATTCCTACCTGCAAGAGGGTGGTCCGGAGTTTATGGCCAATGCCGGGCAACGCAAAGCCACGCTGATGGACCAGAAACATACCGCTGATCGCCGGGCGAGTCTGAAGTTTGACCGGGTTCGTGCTTATCTCAGTGTTCGGGATGACCAACAGGGTTCTGCCAGACTGAAACGGCAGATTGCTGCAATTAAACAGCAGTTGTCGGATATTGAAAAACAACAGGAGGCAAAACAGGAGCAGATCGAACAGCTACAACAGGCGCTGCCGGAGCAGCTTAACGCCATCCGCCAAGTCGATGAAACGGCTCACCTGTGGCTGTCACAGCAGGCGCAGTTTAGTCCGGATATGCAGCAAACCGGCCAGGATACAGCAAAGCTTGAGTCTATGGCCCTTTACCAGAAAGCTGAAGACTACATAGAGTGTGCCACTGACGATACGGCACGAATGTTGCTGACTGCCGAGGCTCTGGCCGAACAACTGATGCTGGACAATACCAGGGAACGGCAACGTGAATTGAGGCGCTGTGAAAAGTACCACGAAGAAAAACAGGAATTGTTTCGCGCCGTTGTTCATCGCCTTCGTGAGACTGAACAACACCTGTTTAATGCTACCGAACTGGTACGTCTTAACCGGTTTGATCAGGCTGACAGTCAGGCGCTGGCCGACCTTGGCGGTATGATTGCCACTATCAGGGAGCAGCTGGCCAGAAGTCGTGAGCGGCAGGAGTTGCTCGATGCTTCGGTGGAGGGCAGTGAACAGAGCCTGCAAGAGCGGCTGGCCAGCATTATTCTGCACTGTGCCGATAACCTGAAAATCCTCAAGCGGGTGGCCCGACAGTCCTCAGGTGATCACGCCTATTTTGTTATCGATGCCGACATGGTTGATGAAGAGGGAGTGCGTGCCCTGGTTCGGTCACTACTAGCGGAAATTGCTGAACATCAAAAGCAGATTCGACGGCGCAAGGCGCAGAACTTGCCGGTGGGCAGTGAAGAGAAGCAGATGAAAGATCTGCAGAAGAGCCTGCGTAGTCAGATTTATCGCCAACTGTTTACCAATATCTGCATTCGTCTGAAACATGAGGCCATACGTCCTCACGGGAATCTGTTCAGCCTTAATGAGGATATGAGCGAGGGACAACGCGAAGCACTGTCATTGATGTGGCTGGTGAAGCTCTCTGAGTTTGCCATTGAACGAGAGCTGCGCTCGTCAACCAGTCAGTACCGTCGTAAGGAGCGCAAGTCGGGTGAGTCGGTGATTATTCTCGACGGCCTGTTCAGTAAACTATCCCACCGCCGTTTGATTGAGGACTCGCTGGAATCTCTGCGTAACACCCGCGGACGTTTTCAGATGATTGGCCTGATCCATAACCCTAACTATGAAAACGATCCGGGCATCTTTCCTACCTACCTGGTGGGCAACGTGATTGGTGGTTTGCAAGGGCAGGGTGGTCACGTGATGGTGCGTGAAGGTGGTGAAGCCAGCGCTGGTTCACGCAGCGTGGGTGAAGCCAGCTTGTTCCACCTGCATGTAGATCCTGTCGTATAACGCAGAGCTGATGATAAGGGGCAGGTAACTGCCCTTTTTTTTGGCCGGCATTGCGCGGTTTTTTTGCTCTTGCACAGGTGTTAGTTGTTGTTGGACACGCTGTTTTTGCTTGCTAGATTTATTCGATGGCAAATAGACGTTTTGTTCAATATTTGCCGGTGCTGGTGCAAGGTCAGGCTCTGTGCCATGTCGTGTGTTGCGCTTGGGATATGTGAACATGAAAATACTGTCGTATTTGATTTCAGCATTGGCAGCCACCTCAGGGTCGACGGGATGTGTTAATGATACAGTTGTTCTCAACCCGTACGATCAATCAACACTACGTTTTGACTTTGGTATGGAAAATACCAAAGAAATAGCCAATAACCGTAATATTCCCCTGCCCAATGACCTCTATTTTCTTGATGCTAATGGGGTGAAACAGTCAAAACTGGTGATTTTAGGCTGTGGGTCAACGGACGTTGGCTTTGAACCTGACGTGGAAAATGCGACCAAGTGTTCACTGGAGGACCTGGATGGCTGGTCAACTACGGCGCCTTTTTCTTTGCCGGTCAGTGGTGACATCAGTCAGGTGGATACCGGGAGTTTTACTCGCGGCATTCACCTGATCAGTGATAGACAGCCACTGATCATGGGGCAGGATTTTACCGTTATTGCCACTGAGTTTGGTCACCTGCAGATTTTGCCGCTCAAGGTGCTGCGACCTAAGACTGCCTATACGCTGGTGATCACGCAGGACCTGACTGACTTGTCCGGTGTACCCGTTGCGCCTGCGCCGGCGTACGTTGCCAGCAAATATGAGTCGGGAGCCTTTGGTCAGCAGATCAATAATGTTGAGGTTGAAGCAGCGGCAACTCTGGGGATTGCAGAGAACAAAATCACTTATGCGGCACAGTTTACCACGCAGTCCATTGGTCAGGATTTGGTCAATATCAAGCCTGCTAATCTTGCAGTTCGTTTTGACTCAGCCAGAACCAAGGTGTACGACGTTGATGGTTTCTCCCCACTGGCCAAACCTGAGCAATTCAACGGTGAATCGGTAGAAAAGCTGTTTGCCACGGTGGAGCTGCCCAACTATCTGCCTGCCAGTGAGGTTGTAGCCCAGGGTTGCCGGCCTGATGAAGAAAACCGGGCAGAAGCTGAGTTCTGGTACACGTTTTACGGAGCTAATGCTTATCACGACAGTTTTAAGTTCACCAGGAGCAGCTGTCCCAACCTTTATAAGCCAATAGATTTTAACAACCCTGCCACCACCACAGTTGAAGTCAGCATGGTGCTGCCGCGGCGACCGGCTTCTGGCTTGGCAAATTACGACGTGGTCATTGCCGCCCACGGAATTACCTCGGGAAAACAGATGGGCAATGGCGGAATGCCTCTTGTGGATCTTTTTATTCAGCCCAAAATAGCCAGCCGCGCCCGGTCCAGTGCTGCTGATGGCTATGCTGTTGTTGCCATTGACCACCATCTGCACGGCACCCGCAGTATCAGTTTTGATAACAGTGCTGGATTTGACTGCAATGGTGACAATGTTGCTGACAAGTGGTGTTTCAGGCATTCAGATCAAGCCGTACAGCTTAAAGGGGATTATGATTTGAGCGTTTCCGAGGGGTTGCGTGGTGTACCCCTTGTAACAGGTTTCACCAATGCGGACGTGAAAAACTTTATCAAGGTTGATGCCCTGCTTACTTCCCGTGATGGAATGCGCAAAGTGGTCGCGGATCTTGTCAACCTGAAAGCGGCCATCAGCCAGTCAGTAGACGTCAATAGAAAGGTAATGTTAAATGCTGATCGGATCAGTGTTTTTGGGCACTCTATGGGCGCTATGGCCGCAGTGCCGGCTGCCGGTATTGCTCAGATGCGTAGAGAACCGTTTGCTGGTGTCATTTTGGCCAACGGTGGTGGCGGTCTTGCTGGCATTACCATGAACTCACCGTGGTTTGGTGGTAATGAGATACCTCCGGCAACCAGGTTTTTGCCAGAGTACCGGTTGCGAATGGCTCGTGAGCTGGGTATTGAAGAAGCTGATGAACAAACGACGCTGGTTGCAGTGCGGCAATTTGCTGAGAACCAACCTGATCTGTTCCGGGCCAAGTCTGACGAGATTGCACCGCAGTATCTGGCGGAAGTCCAGTACCTGATTCAGGCCGTGGTTGATGGGGTTGATCCGCTTAACTACGCCGCTGAAATTCTTGAGCAGCCGGTGCTCTCCTTCTCCACCGTAGGTAACATCGATAACCACCCGGAGCTTAAGGATGTCAGGGGGGCGGGCTTCACTGCGGCTGACCAGGTTGTACCGTTTCGAGTTGAACTTGGCAGCGGAACAACCTTTGAGCACTGTGCCCCTAGGGAGGCATCAATGACTGCCGGTCAGACAGATGTGGAGTGTGGTACCAGGCACTTGCCCTATTATTCGCTGAATGTCACTGAATTCCCCCTGGCCGGTGCTGAGCCGCTGGAGCAGATCCTGAAGTTGGCCGATGTCCGCGATGGCACTGCGCGCTCTGCTACCAGGCTGACAGAAGGCAATCATTTTATTGGTGCCAGTACAGTCCCTGACACTGTCTCTGAAGGCACCAGCAGTCTGGCTAAGATCAATCAGGCAGCTTCAGAACTGGTGAGGCAAACTGCTGATTTTCTGACGGACGACGGCAAGCAGTTCGGCGTCGTCGAACAACCGGATGAGGCACTGCTGCCCAAGCGCTGACGGCTCCATCCGGCTGGGCTGACAGTGATTTTATGGGCAGAGGTTCGTTACGCTGTTAACCGGGGTTCGTTGCCTGGAATACCGTTTTATTTTTCAACAGTTGCGGTGACATCCGTGACGTTGTGGTCTTCTGGAGCGGTTTGGGCAGACCGTTGCGGACTTTGCGATTGCTCTTCTGTAGGGTCCTGTTCTGCGCCCGCCGTACCATCGAAACGTAGCATTGCCTTAATAAGAAAGTAACGGACAGGAACAAAGCGTTTATAGTCGCAGTCAGGATCAAGGCCGCAGTAAATATTAAGGTCGCAGTCAGAACAGGAACAATCGCTATCAGAGCAGTCGCTATAAGAACAGGGCGTGGCAATACGGGAAGAATGAGTACCGTCAGATTGGCTATTGTCCTTGGTGTCAGGGTGTGTCACGCAACCATCAACTGCTTTTGCTTGTTTTGGCGACCCCTGATCCGCTACTGAAGACACAATCCGCTTCCAGAGTCTGTCGCAGCCGCTGTTGTAGCCTTCGCCACACGCCAGAGAGGTACTCTCAGGGGCAGAAACGTACCCTCAAGCTGCGGCTCTGGAACAATAACATGATGCTCCTCCTCAGCGGTTGGAGGACTCGGTGGAACCGGTGACAAGAAACGGCAGTTATCTGGCTGACCGCTAATGGGGAACATTCCTGACTCCCTGCAAATCAAAAAAGCGTTGCACGAATGGGGTAATCTAGTTGAAAAAAACGTGATGTAAAATCAACGTTGAGCACGGGGGCTATCTGGTAGTACGTCCTGTGAATGACATTAATTGCCTGAGTATTATGCCAGTGGCGTTTTGATATTGCGGTTTACCGTGTCTGTTATCGGTTCTATGATTTGGTGCCTGAGCCAATTGCTTTCACTCTGGAGTGCCAGATTATGATAAATGCCTACGCAGCCCACGAACCCGGCGGTGAATTGCAGCCCTTTACATACGACCCCGGCCCTCTTGGTGACGATGAAGTCGAAATAGACGTCACTCACTGTGGTATTTGTCACAGTGATCTGAGTATGTGGAAAAACGACTGGGGCATGACTCAGTACCCTTTTGTTCCGGGTCATGAAGTGGCCGGGCATATCAGCGCTGCAGGTAGTAATGTGACCTGGCTGGCGCCCGGCGATCGAGTTGGCCTTGGCTGGCATTCTGGTTACTGCAACCACTGCCATAGTTGCCTGTCTGGCGATCATAATCTGTGTCGGGAGGCTCAGGGCACTATCGTTGGTCATCATGGCGGGTTTGCTGACAAAGTGCGGGCACAAGCGATCAGTGTCGTTAAGTTACCAGACAGTATCAGCAACGAACGGGCTGGTCCGTTATTTTGTGGCGGGATTACCGTTTTTAATCCCATGGTGCAGTTTGACCTGGCGCCAACCAGCAAGGTGGCAGTCATTGGCATTGGCGGTCTGGGCCACATGGCGGTGAAGTTTCTCAGTGCCTGGGGGTGCGAGGTGACGGCGTTTACCAGCTCGCCGGGCAAACGGACCGAAGCGCTGGCGCTTGGTGCCCACAAAACGCTTGATTCGCGCGACAGTGCAGCGTTGCAAGCGGCAGCTGGTCAATTTGACCTGATTTTGTCCACGGTAAATGTCAGCCTGGATTGGGAGGGCTATATCGCCACCCTTAACAGCAAGGGGCGACTGCATTTTTTAGGTGCTGCACTGGAACCGTTGCAGCTGAATATCTTTTCGCTGATCGGTGGGCAGCGCAGTATTTCCGGTTCCCCTGTGGGCAGCCCGGGCACCATCGCCAAAATGCTGTCTTTTGCCGAGCGTCACAGCATTTGTCCGGATGTCAAACTGTTTGCCATGAGTGAGGTCAACGAGGCCATGAAGCATCTGGAAGAGGGTCATCCACAATATCGAGTAGTGCTGAGTAGCGACTTTACCTGATATTCACAAATGGCATGAGAAATTCCGGGGTTCGAGTAATTTTTAAATGGCTGTACGTTCATTGGAAACTAACCGCAACAAGAGATGTCAAAGTCGAGGTTATTTGTCCAGGGGCTGAAAAATTATGATGACTTCACCGGTTAAAAGAACGCCTCCATCTTATCCCGGCGATGAGGCTGTCTTGCCAGCACAAAAAAAGTACAAGCAGGAACAAACTCAGAACTCTGTTTCATTGAGTGCGTTGTCTGATGAAGTGTCTGTAGAGAATGTCCTGCCAGGTCCTTCCTCTGAAAAAGCACCTATTCAGACCGGTATAAAGTCGCGCAAAGTCTCTGAGTCAGACCAGGCACCAGGAGGGGCTGAAGTTCTGGCTGCGTTAAAATTACACTCGGTTTCCCTCAAAGGGACTGGCGGCTGTGCCCGCTTTAGTCCCGATGGCTCCCATGCTATTTCGATAACTTCTGGTGGGTCTGTCTGTGTTTGCCAGTTTTCCGTGGGGAATTGGCGTACTGCTGCGGTTATCACTCACTCTGCGATCATCTCCAACGCCAGGTTTAGCCAGGACGGCACCCGGCTAACGACTACCTCCCGGGACGGTCAGGCCAGAGTCCATCATCTCATTGACGGGAAGTGGGAACAGCTGCTTGATTTCAATTGTGATCACAGTGTGAGCGATGGTCTCTTCAGCCCTGACGGTGATCACGTAGTGTTGAAATCCAGGTATGTCGTCGCGGTTTTTGGTTTTGTAGACGGGCGCTGGCGAAGCCTGAAAACCATTCCGTATGATCAGCAGGTTCACAGTGTTGAGTTCAGTCCTGACGGCTGCAATTTGATTATTGCTTCTGAGGATCGTACTTGCTGCATCTTTGGTCTTGTCGGTGGGGCCTGGCGGAAGCAAGCCAGCATTTCGCACCTTGAGATCGTGTTAAAGGCAACATTCAGTCCTGATGGCGCTTTCCTTGCTACCGCCTCCGCGGAAAACGTGACGCTTTTCCATGCCACCAATGGCCAATGGCAGAAGCGAACAGATCTTGCGCATGATCGACTTGTGACTGATGTTCAATTCAGTCAGGATGGGCAACATGTGTTGACGGTCTCTGAATTCTACACTCTGAAACTCTTCAGTTTTGTGCGTGGTAAGTGGCGGTTGAAGAGGACTATCAACCATTCTGATTTTGTGCATGGTGCCAGCTTCAGTCCTGACAGTACTCATTTGTTGACTACCTGCGCGGATAACAAAGTGCGCATCTATGGACTTGAGAAGGGGCGTTGGCTGAAAGAGTCAGAGCTTACCCACACTAACTGGACGGGAGTGAGCAATTTCAGCCCTGACAGCTCCCGGTTTGCAACATATTCCCGGGGTGCACCTGTCATGGTTTACCAACAGGTTGATGGTGATTGGCAGGAAAGGGCCAAAATAGACCATTCCAGCGAGGTGAGCGGGGTACAATTCAGCCCTGATGGTCATCATCTGTTGACTGTTTGCAATTCTGGCAACGAACACACTTTGAACATCTGGGGGCTTGTGAGGAGTGGTCAGACTGCCTAGACATTGTCCTTAAATAACTTCCACATTTCGATGTTATCCAGCAAGTTAAAAAGAGGGGGTTCCTTTAAGCTTCTTGTGAGCTGTCATTCATTGAATCCGCAAAAAAAGGCCACTTTTTTTGCCCATAACCAGATAAGTACATATAATTGATCACGTTACTTGTCGGAGTGCCTCCTCCATGAGGGGAATGGCTGAGATCGTGTATACAGGATCCGCGAACCTGAATAGATTAGTATCTACGTAGGGAACAAGATGTGTAACCGTCAGTATTTGCCTGCCACTTGGCAAAAAAAACCGCTTATTGCATAGCTTTTTGGCTGTGACGTTCTGCATACCCGTTCCATCTGTCACGAACTTTGGCAAGACCATCACTCGATTTATGGGAATGTGAGGTGCGTCGTGTCTAAAAGTAATGCAAGTTCAGCAAATCAAATTAGCCGTCATGAAACGCGTCAGGCAGCTTCTGATTATATCTACAACCTGAAAACACAATCATTCCCGAACTCTAAGAAAATCTATGTCGATGGGGTCAATACCGGTGTTCGTGTTGGCATGCGTGAAATCAGTCTGTCTGACACCTTGGCTGGTGGCACAGAAGATAATCCAATCTATGAAAAAAACGACCCTGTACGT
>JAQFVO010000425.1 GCA_027942505.1 Endozoicomonas sp.
AGATCCTGATTCAGCACGCCCACCTTCAGGCCCGGTTTGCGCCAGATTGAGCCATCATCAGGCACAATACTGCCGGCGACCAGCTTCATCATGGTGGATTTGCCCGCCCCGTTGCGCCCCAGCAGACAGACCCGCTCACCACGGCGAATCTGAAACTCGGCGTGTTCCAGCAGTGGCTGGTCACCATAGGCAAGGCTGACTTTTTCGAATCGTAATAAAGGCATTGTTCACCCAGAAGCACTGGCAGAGCAGCGGTAAATGGCGTCAGTTAAAAGCCAGATAGAATAACGGCAACTACCGCCCTTGAATAGGGCCATCAAAGCTTTTTCAGCCGCAGTGCGGCTAACAGGGCCAGCAGTTGACAGGCCAGCAGTGGCATAAACGCCAACTGGTAAAACTCAATGGCCATGGCTGTTGAGTCACCGCCACCAAGGTTTTCCAGCAGAACGCCAATCAGCGGCTGCATCACCGGACCGGCCAACAGCATGGCACCGTTGGTGGTGGCCAGTAGCAGCCCTGTGCGTCCGGGCGGGCTGATGCTTTTTACTGCCGAGAAGGCCAGCATATAGCCTCCACTGCTGACACCGGCCAAAAAGCAGAGCAAACCCATCACCGTCATGGAGCCCGGGTAGAAAATCAACAGACTGAAAAACAAAGGCGACAGCGTTGCACTGGCCATCATAATGATCCGGTTTTTACCCAGCAGACAAGCCAGCCAGCCCAGCAAAGGGGCTCCGATGGCTGCACCGACAAACAACAGTGACACCATATCGGCAATATCAGCATCCCGCCCCGGAAAGCGCTCACAAAAGAACGGTATACCCCACAATCCGCCAAAGCTGGTGATGGTGGCAAACAGGCCAAATCCGTAGAGGCAGCACAGCATCAGTGAGTTGCGGTCAACCGGGGCGACTGTAGCAACCACAGCATCCACACTATCGGATGGCTTGAGGTCACAAAGGGACAACGGCGGGTGACTTTTAACAAACAGGGCAATCAGCCCGGCCAGCACGACACCAAACAGGGCGGCTGCCTGCATCGCGCCCTGCCAGCCATAACAGGCCATGATATCCGGTAGTACAATCGGCCCAATACCACCGCCAGCCAGGGCAAACGCTTCAATCAATCCTGATAACGTGGGAAAGTGGCGCTCCGGGAACCAGCGACTGACCAGCGTCATACAGACAACGATAACCGGTGCCGTGATCACACCCATAAATGCACGTGAGGCGCCGGCCGACCAGATGGTTTCAGCAACGCTGAACCAGTAGCAGGCACCGGCCATCAACAGACTGCATGACGTCAGTAGCAAACGGGCATTACATCGCTCGGCCAGGTAGCCACCGGGCACCTGAAACAACAAATACAGGTAGAGAAAGCTGCTGGTGAGCCAGCCAATATCCGTGACATCCAGGTTAAAGGCGAACATCAGCTGGGGCACCATCACTGATGGTGCTCCTTGCAGCATAAACTGATAAGAGCAGAACAGTGCCGCAATTGAACAGATGAAAATGCCTTTGAGGCTGATAATTAGCGTTGCCACCGTAACCACTCCCTAACAAGCCCTGATGACTCTTCCCACGCTGGCAACATGGGACTCGAGCTTGGTTAGATTGGCTGGCCGAATAAAAGTTCAATACGACTAGGGCATTATAATCTCAGCAACCTCGGCCATGCCGGCGCCGGGAATATCCAGCGTCAGCACCAGGGCCATGGCGGTTCGAAATGATGGGCCGTCGCTGGTGCTGCCATCGCACAACAGGCCGGCCAGGCAACTGACCTGTGGCATATGGCTGACCAGCAGCACCACACCCGTTGCCGGCAATGCCTGCACCACGCTGGCGCTGTCGCCGTCCGGCTCCAGGTCAGCGAGCGTCTCGACGTCAACGGCAAATGCTTTACTGGCAATGGCAGCAGTCTGCTGGGCGCGCCGATAAGGACTGGCGAAGATGCGGTCCACCTGCTGACCGGTGAGTTGGGCAACGGTACTGCTGACTTCTTCCATCCCCTGACGGGTAAGATGTCTTTCGCTGTCGGACGGGGCCGACCAGTCGGCCTGCCCGTGACGCATGATAATGACTTTCATGATTAATCGCTGTTTGCCTTGCTGTCCTGCTCTTCGCTCTGAGACACCTCCGCAGTGGCGGTCGGCCAATCAGAAAAGGGATAGGGCTTAACATCGCTGTTGTAGGTAAGGAAACTGGTTATCTGAAATATATACTGGTTGACACTGGCGCTGAGCTTTAACAGCCGCTGATTGGGTTCACCGGTGAAAAAACCATGCACAGCCTGGGCAAGCGCCAACAGGACCACCACACATGCCGCCAGGTAAGCCACCAGGGCAAACACCAGCATAAAGGCCAGGCGCAACCAGCGGGACTCAGACTTTAGATTATTAACCACTTTTTCATCCATAACATTTCTCCTGACTTGAAATCACAGTGTCCAGCTATCTGGACATAAACTCAACATCAGTTTTCTGCTCCCGCAACATCATCCCTTTGACCAGAGAAGCGATGGCGCGTCCCTCAAAGATGATGCTGTACAACCCATCCACCAGCGGCATATAAACTCCCAGCTCACTGGCCTTCTGTTTCACCTGTTTAAGGGTGTTAACACCTTCAGCGACCTGTCCCAGCCGGGACTCGGCCTGTGCCAGCGAACTGCCTTTGCCCAGAGCATAGCCAACCCGGTAGTTCCGGCTCAAATCCGAAGTGCAGGTAGCCACCAGGTCCCCCACCCCGGCCAGCCCGAGAAACGTCATGGGGTTGGCCCCAAGCGTAACAGCAAAACGGCTCATCTCCGCCAGGCTGCGGGTAATCAGCATGCTTTTGGTGTTTTCGCCCATGCCCAGCGCGGCCCCCATGCCCGAAACGATGGCGTAAATGTTTTTCAGCGCACCGGCCAGCTCTACGCCATAAACGTCGCTGTTGGCATAGACCCGAAAGTAGCCGCAGTGCAGCACCGACTGGATTATCTGGCACAGTTGCTCATCTTCACTGGCGATCACGGTGGCTGTCACGGCTTTGGCAACAATCTCCCGGGCCAGATTTGGGCCGCTGAGCACACCGATGCGGGCATGGTCCAGCTCTTCGCTGAGAATCTCACTCATCAGGTCAAAGGTAGCCGGTTCAATACCCTTGGTGGTACTGATAACAATTTTGCCCGACAGTAACTGACCTGCCTTGCGCACAACCTCCCGAAACGATTGACTGGGGATGGCGATCAGGACGATATCGGCATCCGCGAGCACCTTCGTCAGGTCACAGTCCGCGGTGATCGAGGGGTGAATCACAAACTCCGGCAGGTACCTGGCGTTGACGTGGTCTTCATTGATACTGCGAGTCTGCTCAGGATCGCGCATCCAGAGCCGGACCCGATGACCGTTGGTGGCGGAAATGTCTGCCAGTGCCGTGCCGAAACTGCCACCTCCGAGTACGGCAATGGTGTACTTACCGACGGTGTCTGCCTCGTTTGCAAACCTGTCTGACATATCATTGTTCCTGGTTGTCACTAATAATTGGCAAGGCGCAGTTTTTCTGCAAAACCCAATTTAATCACTCAACGGTGCAGTTGCACAGTATTGTTCATCAATTGTTCGGGACAATCCCTGACTTTTTTTCAAACAGCGTCCTGATCATCTGCACCCGGCAATTATTACGGAACCCGCCAACGCCCGCTTCATGTTGTCTTTTTGTTACAAATTGGTGAACTGTGCTATGCCAGAGGAAAAGCAATGGTATAGTTCAACCCCGGAACCATAGTAGTGAATTAACCGCAGCGGTCAGGCGCACAAATGAGTGACAACGGTTAACCAGCTGCCATCAGCCCCGCTGACCGGCTGCACCTGACGCTGATGCCGCATCTTCCAGGAACCAAGGAAACCAATGAATCAATTGTTTAACCCCGAACTCAAACAGTCAGCTTACAGCAAAGAAGATCTGTTGCGCTGCTCCCAGGGCGAACTGTTTGGTCCTGGCAATGCGCAGCTGCCTGCCCCGAACATGCTGATGCTTGACCGCATCGCCCACATCTCCGAGCAAGGCGGCGCCTTCGGCAAGGGCGAGATTATTGCCGAGCTGGATATCCATCCTGAGCTCTGGTTCTTCCAGTGCCACTTCCCGGGTGACCCGGTGATGCCAGGCTGTCTCGGGCTTGATGCCATGTGGCAGCTGGTTGGTTTTTACCTGGGCTGGATGGGTAACCCGGGCCGTGGGCGCGCCCTTGGCAGTGGCGACGTAAAATTTTCCGGCCAGATCCTGCCCACGCACAAGAAAGTGACCTATCGTATCGACATTAAACGCATAATCTCCCGTAAGCTGGTGCTTGGCATCGCCAATGGCACGGTCATCGTGGACGATCGGGAAATATACACAGCGGAAGGACTGCGCGTCGGTCTTTTCCAGAATACGGACTCTTTCTGACTTAAACAGACTATCTCAGGTTGACATCAATGAAACGCGTTGTAGTTACAGGGATTGGCATCACCTCTTGCCTGGGTATCACTCAGGATGAGGTAGCCAGCAGCCTCAAATCAGGGCGCTCCGGCATTCGTTTCAACGAAAGCTATCAGGCCCATGGTTTTCGCAGCCAGGTATCTGGCTCAGTAGACATCGACTTTGAACAGTTTATTGACCGTAAGACCCTGCGCTTCATGGGTAATGCGGCAGCCTATGCTTTCATCGCCATGCAACAGGCCATTGAAGACGCCGGGCTGACCCCCGAACAGGTATCCCATCCCCGCACCGGACTGATTGCCGCCTCCGGCGGTGCCTCCTCAGAGAACATTGTCGAATCTGCAGATATTATGCGGGAAAAGGGCGTCAAGCGCGTCGGCCCTTACCGGGTTACCCGCACCATGGGCAGTACCGTCTCTGCCTGTCTGGCCACTCCGTTCAAAATCAAGGGTGTTAACTACTCCATCACGTCTGCCTGCGCCACCAGTGCGCACTGTATTGGCAATGCGGTGGAGCAGATTCAGCTGGGCAAACAGGACATCGTTTTTGCCGGTGGCGGCGAAGAGGAGCACTGGACCCAGACCGGACTGTTTGATGCCATGGGCGCCCTGAGCACCAAATACAACGATTCGCCGGAGCAGGCATCCAGGGCTTATGACGCCAACCGGGACGGATTTGTTATTGCCGGCGGTGGTGGCATGGTCGTGGTGGAAGAGCTGGAGCACGCCAGGGCGCGGGGGGCCAAAATCTACGCCGAAATCACCGGCTACGGTGCCACGTCGGACGGTTACGACATGGTTGCCCCATCGGGTGAAGGCGCCGCACGCTGTATGCGCATGGCAATGGCCAGTACTGATGGCCCGATTGATTACATCAATACTCACGGTACCAGCACCCCGGTGGGCGATGTCGCCGAACTGAAAGCCCTGGTTGAGGTCTTTGGCGACCAGATGCCGGTTATCAGCTCCACCAAATCTCTCTCTGGCCACTCGCTTGGTGCGGCCGGCGTTCAGGAGGCGATTTACTG
>JAQFVO010000462.1 GCA_027942505.1 Endozoicomonas sp.
AGGAGGCTGTCGCAAAAAGCAAAAAAGCGTTGAACCACAAAGACACCAAGGCACAGAGGAAGCCTTTTTTGTCTGCCGGGCGTAGCCTGAGCAGGCCCGAAAAAAACTTTGTGTCTCCGTGTCTTTGTGGTTCCCTTCTTTTCAGAGCCTTTTGCAACACCCTCATAACGACAGGCCGGGGCCTGTCGACGTGCTTCTGTTCCTGCTGTCAGGCAATAACACCCGTGATCATGGCCTTCTTTGTTGGTGGTTCGGGATCCTGTAGTGCTGTCTCTGACGATGGTACCACCGTCTGTTTAGCTTGGGGTTGGCTGGACTCCAGCCATGACGGTTGACTTAATTCGTGAAACAGTGCCACCAGCACATGGCCGGCCTTGCTCTTGTTTGAAATAGGGGGCTGTGTCGGTGCTTTGATCTCGCCAGTGGACATTTCAAACTGAGATTTAAGAACAGGATTATTGGGGGCTGAGCCCCCGATCTGGCCGGGTTCCAGAAATTGTTCACAAAACTTCTGGGCATTTTTCACCCCGAGTGTGCAGGCTTTTTGGAGCAGTGACAATCCCTGATCCCTGTCGAAACCGCTCCAGGAAGGATTCAGACGCACCAGCGCCTGATGGTAATAACCCTCCGAATCACCCGCCTTTACCGCCTTGGTAAACAAGTCCCAGGCACAAGTCGGGTTCCTGGGGTGAGAGTACAGACCGTCGAAATGGATCCTGCCCATTAATATCAGGGCGTAAGTGCAGTCCATTGCCACCGCTTCTTTGAGCAACTTGAGGGCATCTTTCTGACAAGTGATGATCGGAACGTCTTCCGATAGCCAAAGGTAGAGTTCAGCCAGGTGCGCCTTGGCAAGTTGCAAGCTGTCAACCGCCCTGGGATCCTTGAGCTGCGAGACTCTGATGAAGTCAGTTAGTGACTGCGAGCTCTCGATAACGCCGGACAACAGTTTGACCGCCAGCTTCTGATCAAATGGCCCACCGTGTCCTCTGTGACACATAATGGCCAGACTAACCATGGCAGAAATATTGCCCTGTTTGGCTGACTTGATGTACCACTGCCTGGCCTTTGCACAGTCTCTGCTGACACCGCGGCTACCGGCGTAGCAGGCATCTCCCATCATGAACTGACCAATGTGATCACCACGGTCGGCAAACAACTGTATCCAGTGCAAAGCCTCAGGTTTACTGCTGTGTCCGCCAGTAACATCCAGTATGTTGCAGTAGTGATGCAGGCACCAGCTAATGTCTTTTTCCAGCCCTTTTTCCAGTAGAACCCTGGCCTGAGACATACTCTTTTCGATACCTGGCAAGATGCCGGTTAAATGGTAGTACCCCAAGGCAAAGATAGCCGGGCCATAGTTATTTGCTGCGGCCTTTACGAGCAATTGGCTGGTTTTCTTGTCATTTCGCGCAGCATAACGCTCCATATGGTACATGGCAGCAAGAACGACCATGCCGGCTCCATGCTGCAAAGTGGCGGCTTGTTCTAACCAGAAGCTCGCCATTATCGGGTTATAGCCCAGGTTGCATCTGCCGTGCAGATAGCAGATTCCAAGCTGGTATGCGGCCTCACCGTGACCATTATGTGCCGCCAGCTCGAGACAGCGGGTAAAGATCAACCAGGAACCTCTCCTCTGGTAGTTCCAGGCAAGCTGGCAGATGGTGTCGTTATCTTCTGCCCCCAGGCGCAATAACTGGCGTGCTACTTCAAAGTGCTTGCCCCTGGTAAGTTCAAGACCCATGTTACAAATGGCTCTCTGTAACGGGGTTTCACTGCCGGATTTACCCGCATTCACATCAACCCCCCGATGCAGTATCTGCATGAGCCCGTGCATATCACCATTTGCCGCTGCTGTGCACAGCCTCTCTTGCCAGTCTGCTTGCAGGGTTGGCAGGAACTGCAAACCAGTGATCTGCTTGCAGCCGAGGGGGCAGGTGAGCGTTTGATTAACTTCCGGCGCCAGACACTCAAAGTGGAAATAGTGCCGACAAGGCTGGCTAAGGACAACCACATCTTTGCCGCCGCTGGCAAATTTGCATAAGCGACAGATGCCAAGAGGGTATACCGATGGTGATTGGCCAGATGAGGACGGAGGTGTTGTATTCATTGTGATCCCGCTCACGCAGCATGCCAGTTGGGCGCGACCGCGACGATCCAGCCTGCGTATCGGCACAACGGCGCTGGTTTATCAAAGGCAGCATGGCCAGCACTGCCAGGGAACCGGCATGGCAGACTGCTGGCTAAACCAGGAGCGGCCCGACCCTGGGCCAGCTCGACCGCCAGTATGGCACAGCAGAGCGAGACGTCGACTCAACCAATAATGGACAGCGTGGCTTGCAGGATAATCAGGTTGACGATATCGATAAAAAAGGCCCCGACAATAGGTACCACCATAAAGCCCTGCGGTGACGGGCCATAGTAATTAACTACCGTACCCATATTCATAACGGCGGTGGGCGTCGCCCCCAGGCCGAAACCGCAATGGCCGCTGGCGATCACCGCGGCATCGTAGTCTCTGCCCATCACCCGGAAGGTGACCCAGTAGGCAAATAACGCCAGCATGATCGATTGCGCTGACAGGATAATCAAAAACGGAATGGCCAGATCGAGGATATTCCACAGCTTCAGACTCATCAGCGCCATGGCCAGGAACAGGGCCAGTGAAACGGTACCGAGGACATCTACGGTCTCAATATCCAGCTTTTTCAGCTTGGTGACTACCAGTGCGTTGGTGGTTACTACCCCGATAAACAGGGTATAGACGAAGTCAGGTATTCTGAGCCAGCTGACATTGAAGCTGTTGACCCAGTTCTCCAGGTACCCGGCGCCGGTGACGCAGAGCAGGATGAGAAACAGGGACTCAATCATCTTCTTTGAGGTGACTTTGTCTTCCTCGTTTTCGTTATAGGTCACCAGTTCCGGGAACTGCTCGTGGGTATGGTGGGTGTTGCCGTAGCTGGACTTCAGGCCGAACTTCTGCACCAGTCGCTGGGCGACCGGGCTGCCGATGATGCCCCCCATAACCAGACCGAAGGTGGCCGATGCCATGGCAATTTCCAGAACATTGCTCATGCCATAGACGTTCTGAAAGGTCTGAGACCAGGCTGCCCCGGTGCCATGCCCTCCGGACAGGGTGATAGAGCCAGCGATCAAGCCCATCAGTGGGTCCAGTCCGAGCAGCTTGGCCAGGGTCACGCCCAGACCGTTTTGCAGGACGATGAAAACCGATGCCACGGCCAGGAATACCAGTACCTTGGCACCCCCCTTGACCAGTTGGGTGTAGCTCGCCGCCAGGCCGACGGTGGCAAAGAACATCAGCATGAAGGTGTTTTGCAGCGGCAGGCTGAACTGCACTTCAACACCGTTGACGTGCAAGGCAGTAATACCCGCGGCGACAACCAGGCCACCGACAATGGGCTCGGGAATGTTGAACTTTTTCAGAACAGGAATTTTGGCGTTAATGAAGTGGCCAAGAAAAAGCACAAAAATGGCGATGAGAAATGATTCAAGCGGACCTACATTCAATAATCGATTCATAAACCCTCAATATTTTATAATCAGTCGAAAATACTACAGGCGAAGCGGCTGTCCAGATTGCTATAGCCCAGGCCATTCTTTTTCGTCACCTCTATACGGGTGTGAATCCTTTCCTTTAGAGACTCAACATGGGAAATAATTCCCACCATTTTGCCGCTGGCATTCAAGCAGTCCAGTGCGCTCAGGGCCGTCTCCAGAGTTTGCGGGTCAAGTGTACCAAACCCTTCGTCCAGAAACAGTGAGTCAATCCGCGTTTTGTGACTGACCAGATCAGATAGTCCAAGCGCGAGAGCCAGGCTGACCAGGAAGCTTTCGCCACCGGAGAGCGTTTTAATATCCCGTGCCGTGTCGCCCTGCCAGGTATCGAGCACTTCAAGGCTGAGTTCCTCCTCATCTTTGCGTTGCAGCAGGTAGCGGGCGTGGAGCTGCTCCAGCTGGCGGTTGGCGAGCTGAATCAGCTGGTTCAGGGTCAGGCCCTGGGCAAATTTACGGAACTTGTCGCCCTTGCCGGAACCGATCAGGCCGTTGAGGTGCGCCCATATCTGGTACTGGTGCTCATTTTTCTCGATGTCATCGAGTAAGCTGGCCTGGCTCTGGCGCTTGGTGTCGTCGTCTTTCAGGGTCTGGGTGATCTCACCCTGACGCTGGCTCAGCTGGTGCAGCTGTTGATCCAGCGCCTCCTGTTGCTGGCGAGCACTGTTTAATGCCTCAGCCGTGTCAATGTGTTCGGCATCGGCCACCAGCGCCCGTTGTGCCTGCAGACTGGTCTCTGCCGAGGTCAGATTGCCCTTTGCCTGGTGCAGCTGCTGCTCCAGCCGCTGGCGCAGGTCAGCCAGCGTCTGGCGCTCATCTCTGCCAAGCAGAGCCTGCCGGAACCGGTCAGCGTCGGTAAACGGGCTGTCATCCAGTGCTTGCAGCCAGCGCTGTCGAGCTTGCTCAGTGC
>JAQFVO010000490.1 GCA_027942505.1 Endozoicomonas sp.
GCCCGTCACAGCCGACATGGTGCTGGCCAAATACCCCAACAACCAGACTGACCTGGAGCAAATATCCCACTTTAAAAAAGAGTGTTGTCTCAACGACCTGCTGGTTGATGGTGAAGCCGTCACCCCAGAGCAGGTAGCAAAGACCTTTGAGCAGAGTCACAGGCTGCGTGACAAAGCCGCTTTTTACACCCTGCTGGCCCTGCGCGCCAGGAAGATCCACGGCCACTTCCTGAACAACAAACAGGTGCTTAACGCCTTCGACCGGCTACCGGGGGATCACAGCAGTGCCAAGCTGAGTTTTTTGGCCCAGCGGCTGGTAGCACTTTCTGATTTTCACCACCGTGATGAGCAGCAGGCCACGCTGACGCTGGCCAATCAGCTCATGATAAACCGGTCCTGCGGGGATGAACGACTCTACCAGGGGTGTATAGTCCGGTTTCTGGCCATGAAGTACGGACTGACCATGCATCATCAGGACATCACCCCCGACCAGATATGGGACTCCATCGGCAAACTCAGAGAGTCAATTCGCAACATCCGTTTACAGTTCTATTTTCTGGCCCACTGCTACAGCGGCGATATCCCGCTCGGTGGACAACCAGTGACCCATGACCATGTTGTGGCGATTTTACGAAAGCTGCCAACCACCCGGCTACACCGAGCCCTCAGCGCTTGGCTGGATGCCCTGCAATACCGTCAAAGTGATGTGGTCAGCAAGCTGCTCCCACAAACAGCCAGACTGCCTCCACAGAACACAACCTCCCGACCTGCCGTAGAGATCAATGCCACCACCATGAAAGCTCTGGCCGTGATCCGGGACATCCCCGGGCTGCGGATCACCGGCTCTTTTTCCCGTGTTCTGCAGGGCATTGGTACCACCTTCAATGATGTCGACATGCTTGGCACCGCAGAGTCGATCAACACTCTGATCGCCCAGTTAACCAGCCAGCTGACCAACCAGGAGACAGAGAGCGAAATCCCCTGCCAGGTCTACGCTCAAGTTCTGCCTGGTGCCCCGCAACTGAACCTGCCCAGCGCTTATAACATCACCTTGAGCGAGGGCGACCTGAGCGAAAAGGTCGCCGTTTTTCAGGTTGGTGTCTACGATGCCCAGACCATGGCCGACCTTGACAGCATTGAGGTGCCCTTAGCCGACGGCATCACGGTGACTTGCCTGCCATTTAGCAGTGAAATCCAGCTGCTCATCAAGACCCTCAGGCATATGACTGACCGGCTGGGAGGTTTGACGATGGAGCTGCAAAGCACCAACGTTGCAGATATTCCCAGGACCATTATTTTCAATAACCCAAAATCACCCCAAGAGCGCATCTTTGGCCTGTTGATGCGCTGCCTGCTCACGTTGAACAAGACAAAACAGTTCATCGCCTTGATGGCCCACAGCGACCCCGGGGCGCTACTGCCAGAACTTCGGACCCAGGCAAGGTGTTTGCATGCCAGGCTGATCAGCCACGGTCACCGCGAGCCGTTTATAGCGGCATTAACCAGGTGGTTAGCCAGGCCTGCACCAAGCGGCACGTATTTGGACAGCAAGAGTTCTTTCATCCGCTGCCTGCTGGCAATGGTAAGCAACCCGGCGGAAATGTTCTAAGCATTTGTCCCGGAATAATTTCCACATTTGGTAAAAAGCCGCCGCCCGCCACCCGCTGCCCGCAAAAGCACACGCGGGTAGCGTCCCTTGAAATGTTGAAGTAATTTAAGGGCAGTTCCCAGCCCTTCTGCAGGATTCGTCCCCGGAGGAGTGCCCTGAAGTCCGTCGCCCACGCCCATCGGTCAAAAAGTGCCAGGCCAACGACTCCATCAATGGCATCCATTCATGGCAAAGACCTGGAAGCTGCCTTCTGGGATAGGACACTGGTTGATGGCCGACAGGTAACGACCACTGATGTGTACAAAGCTTACCGCCAAGATAACTCCGCTCTGCGTTCGGGCCGTTTCTTTAAAAAGCTCTACCTGCGGCGGGTGCAGCATGAGGGACGGCTGATTACGGTGGAAGATGTCATCGCCGAGTTTAACAGCAAGGACGATTACCAGTTCAAATGCAGCTGCGCCATCGCCCAGCTCAAAGGAGAGTCTTACTTCAAGAAGGTTGCAATCAATGGCCAGCCGGTGGACGCGAATGAGGTAGCAGACAGTTTTCCTGACACACCATCAGGCAAATTGGCTTTGGCCCGATTTCGCGAAGATTGCTGCCTGCAAACAATCCCCATCCACGGCCAACCGGTCACGGCAGAATCAGTGGTCAATGACTTTCTTGCCATCAATGCCCGGCTGGAGCTGGCCCGCTTTCGTGAAGAGTGTTGCCGGAGAAAAATTCCAATTAACGGCCGAGCAGTCACTACCGAGTCGGTGGTTAATGGCTTCCTGGCCATAAATGCCCGGCTGGAGTTGGCCCGGTTCAAACAGTTCTGCTGTTTGGAGCCCCTGACCATCAATGGGCGGCCAGTTTCCCCGAAAGAGGTGGTTGACCTCCTTCTGGCAGCGGGTGACAAGCTCGGGTTGACCTGCTTCCGGCGCGAGTGCTTCTTCAGGGAGCTCCCCATTGCTGGTCAGCAGGTGACACCGGAGTCAGTGCTCAAAGGTTTTCAGAAGCTTGGTGCCAGACTGGAGGTAGCACGCTTCCTGGAAGAGTTGTACTGGAAGGGTATCAACGTAGAGCATCGGCCGGTCTCAGCAGAGCGGGTGGCAGACAGTCTTCAGGTCGTTAATGCTCATCTTGAACTGGCCCGCTTCAAAGCCAGCTGCTGCCTGAAAGGTCAGCTGTTGCACAATCAACCGGTCTCACCAGAGGTGGTGGTTGACAGCTTTCCGGCCAGTTATCAAGGCAGACTTGGATTGGCCCGTTTCAAAGCCAGCTGCTGTCTTGACGGTTTTCGCTTAAATGGTCGACCGATCAGCACAGAGGAGGTGTTAAGCCATTTTCCCAAGTATCAGGAGGGCAAAATGGCCAAGGCTCACTTCTTAGAGGATTGTTTCTTACGTAACATCGCCGTCAATGGCCAACTGTTGACGGCTGAGTCGGTGTTGCCCGGATTTCCCAACACCCCGGACGGCCGGTTGAGTCTGGCTCGCTTTCGGGAAAGCTGCTGTCTGAGAGGGTTACATATCTACGGCCGCCGGGTATTGCCAGAGTCTGTAATGAAAAACTTCCCGGATAATCGCAAAGGTCATCTTAGCCGGGCCCGCTTTAAGGAAAAGTGCGCCCTCAGAAACCTGTGGCTATTTGGCCAGCCCATAAGTACGCAAGAGGTGCTGGAGGGTTTTCCTGATACCCCGGAGGGTAGACTCGCTGCCGGTCGCTTCCTGGGACAGTGCCTCTTCAAAGGAATCATGGTGCGTGGCAAGGCGGTGACACCAGAGGCAGTATTCAAAGCCCTGGACGCGTGCTCCCTGGCCAAAGCCTGCTTTCAGGCTGAGTGCTGCCTGCGCGGCTTGCCCCTGCACGGGCAGCCGGTGACTGCCGACACGGTCGTGGCGGCTTATCCCAAAAATCTCGATGGCCAAAAGCAGCTGTCGTATTTCAAACAGATGTGTTGTCTGAGTAACTTGCCGCTGGCTGGTAAGATCGTGCAACCTGAACCACTGGTGCATGACATGGAACAAAAAAACAGGTTGATGGAAAAAGCTTATTTCTACGCTGAACTGGCCTTACAGGCCAGAAAGTTCAACGGCAAAGAGTTGGGCAATGATCAGGTACTTGATGCACTCGACCAGCTGAAGGGAGATTACTCGATCAAAAAGGTCTATTTTTTGATGCAACGGCTGATTGCCTTGCCAGAGTTTGATCATCAACAAGAGTCTCAGGCAACCTTCGAGCAGGCATGGCAGATTTTGGCCAACGCCCCGCTCAAAGACGAAAAGTCTCGTTATCAACGCTGTGTCTTGCTCTTTCTGGCCATGAAGTACGCCCTGCCATTGGCGGACCAACCGGTTACCCCGGACACGGTATGGCAGTCGATCAGGGCCCTGAGGGAATCATTCAGCAACTTGCGCTTACAGTTTTATTTCCTGGCCGACTGCTGCTTCTCTGACACGGCTCTTAATGGTCAGCTGGTCAGTGAACAGCAGGTGCTGGACTGCCTGAAAAAACTCCTGCCAAGCCGGCTACGCCTTGCCTTAGGTCACTGGTTTGAAGATCTGTGCCGCCGGCCACGCAAAACAGACGCCCTGAATCGTGTGCTTCCGCCACCAGGAACGACTCCGCCCCTGCCGATCAGACGACCGAAACGTATAGATGTGTATATCAAGGGTCCCTACACTGGCGGTCCTTTTTCCTATGAGGTGGTGGAGCGTTTTGACGACCCGCTCCGGCTTGACCCAACGCTGATTAGCAGCCAGACCCGAAAAGCGCTCGGCATTATCCGTGGCATGAGAGGGCTGTGTTTTACCGGCTCTTTCTCCCGCTGGCTTCAGGGCGTCGGTTCGTCATTCAATGACATTGACATGATGGCCTCCCGGGAGACCATCATCACCTTGGTTGCCCGTCTAACCAAACAGCTGGGCAACCGGGAAAGCGAGACTGACATCCCCTGCGAAGTACTCGCCAGCGAGGCTCCCGGCTGCTCGCAACTGCACCTGAATCCTTTGGTTACCATTACCCTGAGCGAAGGTGACCTTGGCCAGAAAGTGTCTGTGCTTCAGGCCAGCGTCTACCCGCCAGACACCATTGACAACCTGAATACCGTTACCGCCGAGATCCCGGGCGAGCATGGCACCATTAGCTGCCTGACCTATGTCGGGGAGGTTAAACTGCTCACCGACACCTTACACTTCCTGGCCGATCAACTTGATGACCTGACAACACAGCTGTTGAGCGAACCGGGCTTTATCATCCCGCGCACCATTTTATTCAACTATCCACAACATCCTCAGGAGTGTATCTTTGGCCTGTTGATGCGCTGCCTGCTTACCCTGAACAAAGCCAAACAGTTCACGGCCTTGCTGGCGTGTAGCGACCCCGGAGCGCTCTTACCAGAACTTCGTACCCGGGGGAGGTCTTTGCATGCCAAACTACTTGGCCACGGCCACCGGGCCCCATTTATAGCGGCATTAACCCACTGGCTAGCCAGGCCTTCACCGAGGAACACTTACCTGGATAACAGGTGCACTTTTATCCGTAGTCTACTGGCGATGGTAAGCAATCCGGCGGAACTGTTTTAAGTACTGAGAGCCGGATTCCCCTGAGCATGATTTGTCACTGAGGGAATACCCCGGTTAGCCCTGATGCTGTCAGCCCGTTCCTCTGATGCAACCAGTCCCAATCGTTTCCTGCAACTGGCGGCAAAGAAAAAAAGGAGGAAAAAAAGGACACCCTTAATATCTGGACTGATAAAAGTGGGTGTTCTTATTCCGCTTGTAGCAATCAAGCCTAATTAGTACGTTAGTTACTCATTGCTGATTCTTATTTAAAGTTATTAACAGAGGTTTTAATGCCTTCAAACAGACTGCTCACGATGGCTCCGTGAAATATTTTCTGATAACGACTCAACAAAGGACAGCCATAAAAGTAACAAAGGACACCTATAAAATCTCAACTGATAAAAGTGGGTGTCTTTTTTTTGCTTCTTCAGTCTATCTTTCGCTACGCATTAATTTTCGTGGTCCCGCTATGAATGATGGGAGGTAGGAGATTTTATGAAGTATCTTGAAGCTCGCTTTTCTCAGTTTGAGATCGTGGC
>JAQFVO010000508.1 GCA_027942505.1 Endozoicomonas sp.
CTGCAAACAAGCATCACGGAGGATGAATTTCTCCGCTTTCATCATATGATGACCGACGGACCGCAAGCGATCAGGAGAGCGGATGATATTGTCTTCTTGGCCGGTCCTCTCAAAGTAGTGCTGTCTGAGTATGAGTTGTTGCCGTATGCCGCCTTCTTGTCACTGATATTTGAGGAGATAGCGCCCGGGTTTCTGAAAAGGCTTGGTGAACGCTTCATCAGTGCTCTGTCTGGGATGGATCGTCATGACGGCGAGTTGTTCACTGCAACAGTGGAAATGCTTGCCCAGATTGGCCTGGATGGTGAGCACTGGCTGCACAGGCTGGGCTGGTATGGGCTGACCTTGCGGACCAAGTGCAGCCTGTTTTCGTCCATGTCCTTCTTATTCAAACACGGCAAAAAGCTTGACCAGATCCGCAGTCTGCACCGGCAAGTCACCGGCCCGTGGTTGGAAAAGTATCACTATGCCGCGGTGCAAAGGTTGTCTTGTGACGATGGGCAAGGGGATTGTGGTATCTTGATGCGCGACCTGAGGGCAAGTGTTCGTGCTGTTTTTTTCTGGCTGGATGGACAGTATTTTGTTCTCTCGGGGAGGGGTGAGGATAAACGGTTGTTAGTCTGTTTCGCCGACGTTGTCCAGAGTGTAATTGAGCTCATGGACCGTCGTGGTCAGCAACCGAATAACTTGTGCCTGAGCGTGTGGAATGCTGTCGCCCAGTGGTCGGTCCGCTTTCGCAAGCACCTGGCTAACCACCTGGGGTTTGATCGAACCATCGTCCTGCTCAATGGGGTTTTGCGCCATATTCTTTGCTGGTCTGAGCTGGAAAATCTGGCCTTTGAGCTGCGCCTGGTCCTGCTGGGAACTGTGCTGATAAAGTGTGAGGAGCTGTCGTTCAAGCGCGATAGCGTCTTGTTTTCCCGTGGTTGGTGTCAATATGAGCCCATGCTGCAATCACTTCTGGCCAAGTGTAATCAGTTTATGGGCCACTACCAGCCTCCGTTTGTGCTTGAAAGCCAGTCGACTTCTGACCAGCGCAAGAAAGAGGCAGAGTTGAGCCTGACGCTCAAGGAGTCAGCATTCCATCGTCTGAGCTGTGAAATCCATAAAACGCCCCTGCAGCAGATTCGGGAAAAAATGCAGACCTACTGCATAGCCCGCCACGCAAGCTGGGCCTTGAGCTTACACCATCGTGAAATCGGTACCATTGAGCTGGCCAAGTGGTATTTTTTGGTCAATGAGTGCGCCGCTGCCGTCCGTAGTCTGATGGCGGTCCAATTCGGGCTCAGCACACTGAGCTGGAAGAAGGCTGACTTGCTTGCTCGTTATGGTGCCTTTCAGGCTGCAGTGGACGAGTATCACTATGCCAGGACACTGATAACGGATTCAGATCGGGCTGATCGGGATAAATGGGACAAACTCGATGGCCGGCTTGCCATAGCTTATTTTTTCTGGTTTGAGGCAGAGAGCAATACCGATCACCTGATCAGTGCTTACCGGCTGTCCGTTGATCTGCTTGGGCGCTGCAGTATCGAGAACAGGGGGCTCTTTGAGGGAGGGCTTATCCGCATCGTCAACACCATGAAGAACAAGAAAGGCTTGAGATTTGAGGACTATGTCGGGCAGACGTCGGTACTGGGCTACCTGGTCAAGGATGGCCGTGGTATCAAAA
>JAQFVO010000518.1 GCA_027942505.1 Endozoicomonas sp.
AAACAGTGCCAGCGCAACGGCGGCAATCATATAACGCTGATGAAGGGTAAGGTTCATAATACTTCCTGTCTGTACTGCCCACGAAACAAGGCTCATTACCACCAGTGCAATCAAAGCCACTGAATTAATGGCAAAATCTACCGCAGCAGAATACTGTCTTTCTCAGGCCGCCTGCATTGGGACATTACATCCAATCGGGAGGCGGGCTAAACGTCCACCGCTAACGCTGAGAAACCCAGCGGTAAACCATTGGTGCAGGCTCTGACAATGGCACGGCCGGCTCCGACAGGTTATTAACTGGCCTGGCTACCGGCACCAGCTTACGCTCCAGGGCAAGCGTCTCAACCAGTTGCTTTTGCGAGCCATCTATAACCAGCTCCAGTTCCACGGTACTGCCACCCACTTTACGCACGGAAACAGCACGAATTGCGGTGAGTTGCTCCAGGTAACTGCCCAGCGCGGCGTAGGCTTCCAGATTGACAATATTTTCCACCAGCAGTACCAGGTCGCCAGAACTCTGCGACGCATCGATGGCATAGTGATCAGACAGTGTTGAACCCACAAGATTGGCAGCCAGTGCTGCCACACCGGCAGCGTCCAGCCCGTCGACCTCCACGGTTGTGGCCTCACCGTCACGGAACAACAGACTCAGGCGCCCGGTGAAGCGTTCACCGTTACGTGTCAGGCGTCCTGTCAGAATCGATTCCGCACCGTAGCGCCTGGAAGCATTGCGAACCACATCACTGAACCCTCCCCACAGATCGGCGGCCGTGATAACACTGGCATCATCAACATCCAGCAACGGAAACAACACCGGCACGCCCCGATCCTGAAATCCGCCGGCAAACGCCGCCGCCAGTCGACCTGAGGAGCTGACAATTGAACGCCCGCTGCCGTTATCCAGCGCCAGCCAGACAATCGTTGGCGAACGGTTTGCTCCCCAGATGGCCAGGCCGGCACTGCGCAGCAGGTCGTCGATGGCCTCCTCATTAAAATCAGCCTGAAAATATTGCTGTCGTTCCGGGCCCGGACCGCTGCGGTATCCGAACTGCTGCACATAGTTTTCCGGCTCCTGCAATGCTTTTTGGATCACCGGGTTGGACAGCACTTCCTGACGACCACTGACCTTCACCAGCACCCTGTCCAGGGCACGGCTCATATCACTGTCCTGCTCCCGGCCGTCTTCATCCGTAACCGGCACTGCCTGGCTGTAAAGCCCTTGCACCTCCACCGCCCGGGCAGACCCGGCCACCAGCAGTAAGAGAGCAAAAGCAAGACAGAGTAGCCGAAAGAGCACACCTGAAACCGAAAAAAAGGCTGATGAATTCATTAACGGTTGAAAGCAAACATGGCGTTGCACAGGCATCGATGAGAATCCGGTTGATAAAAATCAAATGAGCGTCATTTTGCCACAGGCAACAATTCAGTAACAGCATTGCGATAAATACCAAGCCCCCATAGAATAGCCGCCGTCATCCACCGACTGAACCCGCGCTGCGGCAAGAGGCCCGGCGGCAAGGGCCAATACCTTTTCGGTAACAGGCAAATTAATAGTTATGACCAACACAAGTGATTCCCTGAGTTACAAAGATGCCGGCGTCGATATTGATGCCGGCAACGCTCTGGTTGAGCGCATCAAGCAGGTAGCCAAAGCCACCAGACGCCCGGAGGTTATGGGCGGGCTGGGTGGTTTTGGCGCCCTGTGCCAGTTGCCGGGTGGATACCGTGAGCCGGTGCTGGTGTCCGGCACTGATGGCGTCGGTACCAAGCTGAAACTGGCCATGGAGCTGGGCAGGCATGATGACATCGGCATTGACCTGGTGGCTATGTGTGTCAACGACCTGCTGGTCTGTGGTGCTGAACCCCTGTTTTTCCTCGACTACTACGCCACCGGCAAATTGAACGTGGATGTGGCCGAGCGAGTCGTCACCGGCATCGGCAAAGGGTGTGAACTCTCCGGTTGCGCCCTTATCGGCGGTGAGACGGCAGAGATGCCCGGCATGTATCAGGGTGACGATTACGATCTGGCCGGCTTTTGCGTCGGCGTGGTGGAAAAATCAGATATTATCGATGGCAGTAAAGTGGCCGCAGGCGACGTGCTGATTGGACTGAAATCCAGCGGTCCACACTCCAATGGCTTCTCACTGATCCGTAAAGTGCTTGAGATTACCAACACCGACCTCGATACGCCACTGGCGGGCCAACCTCTGTCAGAACACCTGATGGCACCCACCCGCATTTACGTCAAGTCACTGCTGCAGCTGCAAAAAGAGCTGCCCATCCATGCCATGGCTCATATCACAGGCGGAGGTCTGCCGGAAAACCTGCCCCGGGCAATACCAAACGGTTGTCGTGCAATAATCAAACGCGACAGCTGGGAAATCCCCGTCGTTTTCCGCTTCCTGCAAGAGCAAGGCAACATTGATCCCCTGGAACTGTACCGTACCTTCAACTGCGGCATCGGCATGGTGCTGTGTGTTCCTGCCAGCCACCAGGAACAGGCACTCCAGCGCCTGACTGAGTTGGGCGAGCAGAGCGTGGTCATCGGCCACATCGAAGCAGCAGACAGTGATGAACAAGTGGTCGTGTGGCAATAGCCTCCTCTGAATTAATGCAGCCCGGGTGCCCCCCGGTATCCAAACCGAGTGGATGATTCCATTGAATGAGACATTGGCCGCAGGCCCCAAAAAGCGCGTAGTCGTCCTTCTGTCCGGCGACGGCAGCAATCTTCAGGCCCTTCTGGATAAAGAGCCTGACTATCACTACCAGGTTGTTGGCGTGATCAGTAACGTGCCCGGTGCATACGGCCTGGAAAGAGCCAGACAGCACAGGGTGGCTGCCCTGGAGCTGGACCACAGGGTATTTTCCTCACGCACCGCCTTTGACCAGCGCCTGGTGGTGGAAGTAAACCGCTTTGAGCCCGACCTGGTGGTACTGGCCGGCTACATGAGAATTCTCAGCCCTGAGTTCGTGGAACAGTTTGCCGGCAGACTGATCAATATCCACCCATCACTGCTGCCGGATTACAAAGGCCTTGGCACTTACCGGCGAGTTCTGGCTGATCACAAAACCCGACACGGCTGCACAGTGCACTATGTTACGCCGGAGCTGGACAGCGGCAGCAATATCCTGCAGGCTTCTCTGGAAATCAAACCAACCGATAACGAAGAGAGCCTGAAACGACGGGTGAAGACCATGGAACACCAGGTTTACCCGCTGGCCGTGCACCTGATCACCTCCGGCAGATTGCAGCTTCAGAAAAACAGGGTAGCGCTGGATCGACAATTACTCGACCCACTGGGCTATCAACTTAAGGAAGATTCGCTGGAACTGGAATGACCGACCAGACTGCTACTCAATATACTCCGTGCCGGAATGCACTGTATCGCCGCGTGATTCGCCAATCAGCCCGCCTCTTGCTTCTGCTGGCTTTGGCTAATCCACTGCCCGGCGCTGCCAGCGAAACGGTATCGGCCAAGAGTGCGCCTCTCACCCTGAAACCCTACACCGCCAGCTACAGCGCCACCATCAAAGGCATCCCTCTTAATGGCGAGGGAACCCGAACCTTGAGCGAAAACCCGGACGGCAGCTGGACCCTGATGTTCAGTGCCAATGCCGCCTTCTCTGGCATGCAGGAGACCAGCGAGTTTACCACCCGGGAAAACCGCTTGGAGACCCGAAGCTACCACAAGCAGAGAACGGGACTGGCCAAACGCCCCGAGCTGCAAGCCTCCTTTGACTGGCAGAAAAACCAGGTCAACTGGCAGCAGGAGGATCGTCGATGGTCCATGAACCTGGTGCCTGATGCGTTGGACAATCTCAACTACCAGCTCAAGTTGCGCATGGATCTTGCCTCATCTGCCGACACAGAGCTGGGCTATCACATTGCCGATGATGACAAAGTCTACCAGCGTCGTTTTATTATTGAGGCAGAAGAGACATTGACCACCAGCGTGGGCCAACTGCGCACCGTGCGGATAAAAATAGACAGGGCAAACAGCAACCGGGCGACCTGGATCTGGCTGGCCAAAGATTATGACTATTTTATCGTCAAGCTGGAGCAGCAAGAAAAATCCGTCACCTATACCGTTGCTCTCAAGCACGCGATTATTGATGGCACCCCCATCAAGGAAATACCCGCCTCAATGGCGGCAAAAAAAACGGCAAATGTTGGCAATTAAGGGACCGCTGCCCGCCTCCCGCTGCCCGCAAAAGCTGAGGCGACTCAAGCTTTTCCGGCAGTGGGCGGCGTCCTGAAAGATAGTTTTTTGCCTCGTTTCGCCTGTTATTTACTCTGCATCAAAAGGAAAAACACTATGCGCTTTCTTCACACCATGCTGCGCGTTGGCAACCTTGATCGCTCTATCGAGTTTTACACCGAAGTTCTTGGTATGAAACTTCTGCGAAAGCATGATAACGAGCAGTATGAGTACACCCTGGCGTTCGTTGGCTATGCCGATGAGTCAGAGCAGGCTGTGCTTGAACTGACCTACAACTGGGGCACTGAAAAGTACGACCTGGGCAACGGTTATGGTCATATTGCCCTGAGTGCTGACGATATCTACGCCACGTGTGAAGCGATCCGCAAAGCAGGCGGTAACATCACCCGGGAACCAGGTCCGGTTCTGGGTGGCACCACCGAAATCGCTTTTGTGGAAGACCCTGATGGCTACAAAATCGAGCTGATCCAGGCCAAGGCTGCATCGGCTGGCCTGCAAGGTTAGGAAAGCAACAGCCAGCGATAGATCATCGTCACTCCCGCAAAGTGAGGCTGTCGCAAAAAGCATAAAAGCCTTGAACCACGAAGGACACGAAGGCCACGAAGGAAAAGAAAAGCTCTTCTTTGTGCTCTTCGTGGCTCTGTCTTCAATTCCCCGAAGCGCGGAGTAGGCACTTAATGTCTACCCTGATAAGCTTGCCTACAGTCGAGTGTCCATTTTCACTCTATCGCAACCAGGCAATTTAATAATTTTTCAAACATCAGGAACCAAATTTCTAATGACTGGTCAGACATATCACTAATCACCCTGAATGCCCCGCTCACTCTCCTCAAATGACGGGGTCCAATCTGGAGTCATCTGGCCATGAATAACTCTATACAACATTCTGCACGAATCGCAGCCCCTGTTGAGCAAGCTTCCGAGACCCTGTCCACCCCGTCAACAAGCCAATGGATGAAATTTTCTGCAAGTTCTGTTCGTGAAACTCTTCGACAAATTCCCAACCCGACATACTTC
>JAQFVO010001403.1 GCA_027942505.1 Endozoicomonas sp.
GTAGGCTGGGCAGGGTATCACACAGCAAGGGCGATTGATTGTGGCATCCACTCCCTCAGTAAACATTTCCAGCCGGCTCCGCTTCCGGATACAGATTCTGAGGCTTATTAAAATACTTCTCTTTCGCTTTATCTTACTGTCTTATCAGGCAGTGCTTTATGGTGAGGCAGCTATAAAATTGGTTCAGTATTCAGGGAGTGGTCATTCGACGCACTCCCATCTTTTTCACAGGGGTATTACCCGATCGGGCAGCTGGCTTTCAGAAACCATCTTAACCCTTACACTCACTGCCCACCTCGAAAGGCATGCAAATACTGCTCGTGAATTATGGTTGTGAGTACTTACATTCAGCGTTGAGCCTGGAAATCATTTACCTCAGAAATCACAAAGTTTTTTGATGCCCGCAAAAAAAATGGGTACCCAATTTTTCTTCTTCTAAAATGTCCGTTCGGTGGTGAGATATAAGGACTGAAGGCGCACTTGGTTAAGGAGTTGTCTTTAATAACTTCCACATTTCAGGACGCTACCCGCTACCCGCAGAGGCCCACCCGTTTGTGCTTTTGCGGGCAGCGGGAGGCGGGTAGCGCCCCTAGAAACGTGGAAATTATTTCTGGACAATTCCTTAGTGGCCTTCGTGTTCTTGGTGGTTCAAGGCTTTTATGCTTTTTGCGACAGATTTTAAGGCGGGTATACAGCAGCAGAAAAAGCTGGGGTCAAAAAGCTGGGAAAGCTGGAGCCAAGTCTTTGACCCTGATTTTTCTGTCTTTGTTTGTTTGAGAAAAAGTGAGAGCCAGAGTTGAAAACGGCCATAAATTCAGGCTAAACCTAAGTAATACAACGCCATTGTCTTATGTGGTACGATGACTCGGTTTTCATTTCTAACCTCTCGTACCGATCTCTCCTATGGCCACCTCTGCAAACAAGAAGCCCGCCGCCAAGGCCGCAAAGAAAGGCTTCGAAGAAACCCTCTGGGACTCCGCCAATAAGCTGCGTGGCAGTGTTGAATCCTCGGAGTACAAGCACATTGTCTTGAGTCTGATCTTTCTGAAATTTATCAGCGACAAGTTTGAAGTTCAGAAGGAGAAGATAGCGCAGCAGTACGGCGCTGACTTTGTCGATATGGTGGATTTCTACACCCAGGACAACGTGTTCTATCTGCCACAGGAGAGTCGCTGGTCGTATGTATTGCAGCATGCCAAGCAGAACGATATCGCCATCAAAATTGATTCGGCTCTGCACCATATTGAGAAGAACAACCCGTCTCTGGCCGGTGCCCTGCCGGATAATTACTTCTCCCGCCTGGGGCTGGATGCCTCCAAGCTCTCGGCGCTGATCGACACAATTAATAACATTGATACCATCGCCAACGAATGCCATATGACCGAGCAGGATGTGGTGGGCCGGGTGTATGAGTACTTTCTTGGCCGGTTTGCGGCCACGGAGGGCAAAGGTGGTGGGGAGTTCTATACGCCCAAGTGCGTGGTGACGCTGATTGCCGAGATGATTGAGCCGTACAAGGGCAAAATATACGACCCCTGTTGTGGTTCCGGCGGTATGTTTGTCCAGTCCATCAAGTTTGTGGACAGCCATAAGGGCAACCGTAAAGACATCTCTATCTACGGGCAGGAATACACCAGCACCACCTACAAGCTGGCCAAGATGAACCTGGCCATCAGGGGCATCTCGGCCAACTTTGGCGATGTGCCTGCCAACACCTTTTTCAAGGATCAGCACCCGGACCTGAAGGCCGACTTTATTATGGCCAACCCGCCCTTTAACCAGAAACAGTGGCGGCAGGAAAACGAACTCTCCGATGATCCACGTTGGGATGGTTACGAAACCCCGCCCACCGGCAATGCCAACTACGCCTGGATTATGCATATGATCAGCAAGCTGTCGGATAACGGCACCGCCGGTTTTGTGTTGGCCAACGGTTCCATGAGTTCCAATACCAGTGGTGAAGGGGCGATTCGGCGGAAGATGATCGAGAACGATCTGGTGGATTGCATGATCGCCCTGCCGGGGCAGCTCTTTTATACAACGCAGATTCCGGTTTGCCTGTGGTTCCTGACCAAGAACAAGGAAGGCAATTCAGAGCAAGGTACAAAAGGCCGTGAAGGGGAAACGCTGTTTATTGATGCCCG
>JAQFVO010000621.1 GCA_027942505.1 Endozoicomonas sp.
GTTGCCCCGCCAATACCCACATCCACCTCATCAAAGATCAGCGTCGGGGTCGCCGCGCTCTGGGCAATGATGACCTGAATAGCCAGACTGATGCGCGACAGCTCACCACCGGAAGCCACCTTGGCCAGCGGTCGTGGCGCCTGGCCCGGGTTGGTGGTCACCAGAAATTCGATGCTTTCCAGGCCCTGTGCGGCCACTGTGCGCTCGGGAATGTCAGTCAGTTCGACCCGGAATTTGCCTTTGGGCATTCCCAGCAGGGCGATGCGTTCACTGACTAGTTTTTCCAGTTTTCGTGCCGCACTCTGGCGTTTGGCTGAGAGTTTCCTGGCCAGCTGGCTGTGCTGATGGTGCAGGTGCGCCATGGTATGTTCCAGTGCGGCCACTTGCTCATCGTGGCACTGAACCTTTTCCAGCTCCTCACCGATCTGCTGTTGTTTGATCAACAGTTCTTCAGGCTGAATGCGGTGCTTTCTGGCCAGGTCGAAGATAGCGCTGAGTCGTTCCTCAATCTCCCGGGCCCGTTGCGGGTCCGCTTCAAAATGGTCAACAAAATGGTTTAGCTCTCCCACGGCTTCTTCCACCTGAATCTGGGCAGAAGAGAGCATTTCCAGTGAGTTGATGATGGCCGGGTGGTCAATCTGCAAGTCGCTCAGACGGTGGAGGCAGAATGACAGCTGCTGCAGCAGATTGTCGCCTTCATCACTGGTGCAGACTTGGGTGATCTGGTGACAGGCGGTCAGCGTAGCATCGGCCTGCGACTGTTGGCGATGTTCCTGTTCCAACTGCTCCACTTCACCGGGCTGTAAGTGCAGCTGTTCCAGCTCATTGAACTGGTAGCTCAGCAGTTGCAGGCGTTCTTCCCGGTCCTGCTGATCGGATAACAGTGCGCTGAGCTGTTCGTGCGCCTGACGGTAATCCTGTGCTGCCTGGGCGACATCGCGAGACAGGTTCAGCGAACCGGCAAACTCATCGAGCAAGGTGGTGTGATTACTTTTTTTCAGCAGCGATTGGTGGGCGTGCTGACTGTGGATATCAATAAGCAGTTCACCCAGTGCTTTGAGCTCGGAGAGCGTTACCAATGTGCCATTTATGTAGCCACGGGAGCGACCTTCACGGGTGATCACCCGGCGCAAAATGCACTCGGCTTCGGCCTGGTCCAGGTAATCCCGTTCCTGTAACCACTGCCGGGCTGTTGGGATGCGTCGCAGGTCAAAGCAGGCAGTGATGTCAGCCCGGTCACTGCCAGCGCGGATGGAATCACTGTCAGCCCGGCCGCCCAGAGCCATACTGAGGGCGTCCAGCATAATGGATTTACCGGCACCGGTTTCGCCGGTTATGGCGGTCATGCCGGGTTTGATATCCAGGCTCAGATGGTCAACGATGGCAAAGTTGCTGATGGAAATTTGGTTCAGCATGGCGGCTCTCACGATCCCAATGTGATATCGGGTTACTGTTTATTTATACAGTAAACGCAAAAGCATTTACCGTAAAGAAATTTTCCCCTTGAATAAGTCGGCACCATCCCCATATATGATCTTCAGTTAACATTGCCATAAGCCTTGGCGATCAGAATTAGGCCCGTTCCAGCCACCACGACCGGCTGGGTTGTAATTCGGAGAAGCGTTGGAATGACTGAAGAAAACACGAAGACAGAGGATTTAAACGAGACTGGGATCGACAAGCCTGAAGTAACCGCAGCGGAAGCTGAACCTGGCGATACAGCCACGGAGCAACAATCTGAACAGGCTGAGGCTGATCCCATTCTTGGCGATGCAGAAGGAATAATCGACAACACTGCTCGTATCGCCGCGCTCGAGGAAGAGCTGGCCAAGACCAGAGACCAGGCTTTGTACGCTCAGGCTGAGATGATGAACATCAAGCGTCGCGCCGAGCAGGATGTGGAAAAAGCGCACAAATTTGCCCTGGATAAATTTGTCAGCGAACTGATCCCCGTAGTGGAAAGCCTGGAAAAAGGCATTGAGAACGCCGAGCAGGACGAAGGCCAGCATGAAACCATGCTCGAAGGCATGCGCCTGACCCTCAAACAACTGCTGGATGCGCTGGCCAAGTTCAAGGTAGAGCAGGTCGACCCGGTGGGGCAACCCTTTGACCCGAACTTCCATCAGGCCATCTCCATGGTGCCAAACCCTGATATGGAACCAAACACCGTTATGGAAGTCTTCCAGAAGGGCTACACCCTGCACGGGCGTGTTATTCGCCCCGCCATGGTGGTGGTTGCCAAAGCCGTCTGAGGTGAGTGGCGCTGCGGGTTGTTTTCAGAATAATAATCGTGAAAAAGCCCCTTGAAAAAGTAAATGACGCTCCCATATAGCAGTGCAAGATCGAGTTAATCGTCGCATAACCGCAGTTCCACCCGGCTTTCCGGGTTGGCTGGAACCTTGGGGCGCGCAGAAAGATTTAAAGGTTTTCCGCCCTGTAAAGGGCAGTGGAGAGACTCAAAATGAGTAAACGCAGAATTATAGGTATTGACCTCGGCACCACCAACTCTTGTGTGTCCATTCTGGATGGTGACAAACCCAAGGTTATCGAAAACGCAGAAGGCGCACGTACCACGCCTTCCATCATCGCTTACACTGACGACGGTGAGATCCTGGTGGGCCAGCCTGCCAAGCGTCAGGCAGTCACCAACCCAGACAATACCCTGTTTGCCATCAAGCGTCTGATCGGCCGTCGTTTCAAAGACGACGTCGTACAAAAAGACATCGCGATGGTGCCTTACAAAATCATTGAGGCTGATAATGGCGACGCCTGGGTTGAAGCCAAGGGTGATAAAAAAGCACCACCGCAGGTTTCCGCTGAAATCCTCAAGAAAATGAAAAAGACAGCGGAAGACTACCTGGGCGAAACGGTGACTGAAGCCGTTATCACCGTGCCAGCTTACTTCAACGACTCTCAGCGTCAGGCTACTAAAGACGCTGGTCGTATTGCTGGTCTGGATGTCATGCGCATCATCAACGAGCCAACCGCTGCCGCCCTGGCGTACGGCATGGACAAGAAAAAAGGCGACCAGACCATTGCGGTGTACGACCTCGGTGGCGGTACCTTTGACGTCTCTATCATCGAAATCGCCGACGTTGACGGCGAACATCAGTTTGAAGTACTGGCCACCAACGGTGACACCTTCCTCGGCGGTGAAGATTTTGACCTGCGTCTGATCGAATACCTTGCCGATGAGTTCAAAAAAGACCAGGGTATCGACCTGAAGGGCGATCCACTGGCCATGCAGCGCCTGAAAGAAGCAGCGGAAAAAGCCAAGATCGAGCTCTCCTCTGCCCAGCAAACTGACGTCAACCTGCCATACATCACTGCTGATAACACCGGTCCCAAGCACCTTAACGTGAAAGTGACCCGTGCCAAGCTGGAATCTCTGGTTGAAGACCTGGTCGCCCGTTCCCTGGAGCCATGTCGCATCGCCGTCAAGGACTCCGAGCTGGACCTGTCTGATATCGACGAAGTTATCCTGGTCGGTGGTCAGACTCGTATGCCACTGGTACAGCAGAAAGTTGCCGAGTTCTTTGGCAAAGAGCCACGCAAAGACGTCAACCCGGATGAAGCCGTGGCCATGGGTGCCTCCATTCAGGCAGCCGTTCTGGCCGGCGACGTTAAAGACGTACTGCTGCTGGACGTTACTCCGCTGACCCTGGGTATCGAGACCATGGGTGGCGTCATGACCCCGCTGATCGAGAAGAACACCACTATCCCGACCAAAAAGTCCCAGGTATTCTCCACTGCGGATGACAACCAGGGTGCGGTAACCATCCACGTTCTGCAAGGTGAGCGCAAACAGGCGACGCACAACAAGTCTCTTGGTCGCTTTGACCTGGCCGACATTCCACCCGCACCGCGCGGCATGCCACAGATCGAAGTCAGCTTCGACCTGGACGCCAACGGTATCCTGAATGTGTCCGCCAAAGACAAGGCCACCGGTAAAGAGCAGTCCATCGTGATCAAAGCATCCTCCGGTCTGTCTGACGAAGAAATCGATCAAATGGTCAAAGACGCCGAAGCCAACGCCGCGGACGACAAACGATTCGAGGAGCTGGCAGCGGCCCGTAACCAGGCTGATGGCCTGGCCCACTCTACCCGCAAGACGCTGGACGAAGCCGGTGACAAAGCCACTGAAGAAGAGAAGGCGGCTATCACCAAGGCGATCGAAGAGGTAGAAGTGGCGGTCAAGGGCGACGACAAGGACGAGATCGAAGCCAAGACCAAGGCGCTCTCTGAGGCTGCCGCTGGCCTGGCTCAGAAAATGTATGCCGAAGCCCAGCAACAGGGTGAGGCTACCACGGCAGAAGCCAAAGCCGAGTCAACGGCCGACGACGCTGTTGATGCTGAGTTCGAAGAAGTAAAGGATGACAAGAAGTGAGAGTACCGATCATCAATGACTGATGATTGAGCCACAACGCGGGATTCGTTCCCGCGTTGTCGTATATACCAAATGATGGCTTTGTCAGATTTGACCATGAATCCAGTTTGCTCTGTGTTTTCATGCTCGGCTGGTGAATTCAGTTAGCTCAGGGTTTTACTGATGTCAAAACGAGACTACTACGAAGTGCTCGGTGTAGAGAAGGGCGCTTCGGACAAGGACATTAAAAAGGCCTATCGTCGTATGGCCATGAAGCACCATCCGGACCGCAATCCGGGCGATAAGGCCGCTGAAGAGAGCTTCAAGGAAGTGAACGAAGCTTTTGAAATTCTGTCTGACGATCAGAAAAGAGCAGCCTACGACCAGTACGGTCACGCTGGTGTTGACCCAAGTATGGGTGGCATGGGCGGGGCTGGTGGTTTTGCCGGCGGTAATTTTGGCGACATTTTCGGGGACGTTTTTGGTGATATTTTTGGTGCAGGCGGCGGCCGCGGTCGCAGTTCTGTGCAGCGTGGCGCCGA
>JAQFVO010000639.1 GCA_027942505.1 Endozoicomonas sp.
CGATCCGGGAGAGAGGTCAATCGACCTCTGGTTCCCCCCAGATCTCTCGGGCCTTTTTTGTGAGTACCAGCAAGGCAGCAGTTTCTGCTAACGCCTTGTCCTTACGCATGAGTTCACGCTCAAGCTTCTTGATGGTTTGCTTGTCTTTTTTCTGCTCAACAGTCAGGGCCTTATGCTGCCCTGATGGGCTGGCAGGACTAGCCGACACGCCACTAATAAAGGCTGCTTTCCACTGCTGTATCTGTTCAGCAAAAAGGCCTTTCTTACGACAGTACTCAGCCATTTCTGCTTCATTCAATGCTGCCGTTTCAATGATGACGGCCAACTGGTTTTCAGGTGACCACTGGTCTGGATTTTTTCCGTTGCCTGGCACGGGTATTCCTTGAGATAAAGCTTTCTTTCGCCAAGTGTACAGGGTCACATCAGAGATACCAGTATCACGTGCCAGCTGAGAAACCGGCACATTATTGGGTGGCATCATCTTCTGAATGATGGACTCTTTGAACTCTTCTGAATAGCGGGCCATTGATCACTCACTGGCCGCCCCCTGTTTAGGTTTTTAAATTCAGGAGAGGCGACAACTATGTTGGCACAGGGGGAAGTGTACGGGGTCACATCAGAGATACCAGTATCACGTACCAGCTGAGAAACCGTCATTTTACTGGGTGGCTTCATCTTCTGAATGATGGACTCTTTTAACTCTTCTGAATGGTGGGCCATTGATCACCCACTGGCCGCCCCCTGTTTAGGTTTTTAAATTCAGGTGAGGCGAAAACTATGTTGGCTCAGGGTGGGGGTATCAAGCACTCATACATTAAAAACTCAAGAGTCGAGTTTCATGCTTTGTCTCGAAATTGTCCCCTGGATAGTTAAAACAGTTCAACCAACGTGATATTTTCATTTTTCCTTGTCTATTATTGCTTCAGGTCAGTAAATTCAAAGGTGAACTGAGCTTACAATTCAGAAAAACCAAATCGTTTGCAATTCATATTTGGATGTCTACAAGACAGAGACAGTATTGTCATGCCTGACGCATTAACAGACCTTAAAGCGATACTCCACTCCAAGCGAGCGAAAATCTACTATCTGGAAAAGTGTCGGATCATGCAAAAGGATGGTCGGGTGCTCTATCTCACCGAAGCCAAAAATAATAACCAGTATTGGAATATCCCCATTGCCAATACCACCTGCCTGCTATTGGGAAACGGAACCTCCATCACCCAGGCGGCTGTTCGTATGCTGGCTTCTGCTGGTGTGCTAATCGGCTTTTGTGGCGGCGGCGGTACTCCTTTGCTTATGGCAAATGAAGTGGAATGGTTATTGCCACAAAGTGAATATCGCCCCACGGAATACATGCAAGGCTGGATGCAGTTCTGGTTTGATGACCAGAAACGATTGCAGGCAGCCAAACAGTTGCAGCTCGCCAGAATTCAGTTTATGAAAACCATCTGGGGCAAAGACCGAGACCTTAAGAGTGAAGGGTTTCTCATTGATAGCATCACGCCCGAGCTTGAGAGCACTGAAAGCACCATCAATACGGTAGGTAAAGTCAATGATTTGCTACAGGCAGAGGCCCGGCTGACCAAGACGTTGTATAAGTTTGCAGCACGGCAAACCGGTTATGGTTCATTTACCCGTGAACGCAGCGCAGAAGATCAGGCCAACACATTTTTGAATCATGGTAATTATCTGGCTTACGGACTGGCAGCAACCACGCTTTGGGTATTGGGTATCCCTCACGGCTTTGCAGTGATGCATGGCAAAACCCGTCGAGGTGCGCTGGTATTTGATGTAGCTGACCTTATCAAGGATACGCTGGTTCTTCCCTGGTCTTTTATCTGTGCAAAAGAAGGTGCTACAGAGCAAGAGTTTCGGCAACAGTGCTTGCAGGCTTTTACGGATCATAAGGCCCTGGATGTTATGTTTGACCAGGTGAAAGGAATCGCCTTGAAATCTGACTGGGAGTAATCAGCCATGATGGTCACCTTTATCTCTCAGTGCGAAAAAAATGCCCTGAAAAAAACACGACGGGTTCTGGATGCTTTTGCGGATCGAATTGGTGACAACACCTGGCAAACCATTATCACTCAGGATGGATTAAACGCGGTTAAAAAACTGCTGAGAAAAACAGCGACCAAAAGCACAGCAGTCAGCTGTCACTGGCTTCGGTCAAGGTCGCGCAGTGAACTGGTTTGGGTAGTGGGGCAAAAAGAAAAGTTTAACACTCAAGGTATTGTGCCAGTCAATATTACCGAATCGCCTACCAGCCAATATGCTGACCAGCACCACTGGTCGACCATCAATATCATATCTTATGCAGCCCAGATTGCCGGATTGTTCCATGATTTTGGCAAAGCCAACATCCTGTTTCAGGATAAAATTAATCCAGATAAAAAAACACCCAACGCGGAACCCTATCGCCATGAATGGATTTCTCTCCGGCTTTTTCAGGCCTTCGTGGCGGATAAGAGTGACCATCAATGGCTTGAAGAGCTAAGTGAAATTGACGTTGACAGTATTGGCCAATGCTTCAGGGATGGGGTTGATAAAGGTTTTGGAAAACATCCTCTGTTAAGCCTGCCCTCGTTTGCCCAAATGGTTGCCTGGATTATTGTATCCCACCATCGCTTACCCTTGGCACCGGCATGGCAGAATAACTTCACAGCGCCAGCATTGGATAATATCAGGGACTGGTTAGATCCTACATTTTATGCCCGCTGGAACTCGTATCACTGCGAAGATAATGATCAAAAGAGTCGAATTCAAGACAACTGGACATTTGCTGAAAAGGCCTTGCCCTATCACAGCTTCAAATGGCGTTGTCGAGCATCAGATATTGCGTCAAATACCCTGAAGCACTTTTCCCAATGGTATAACGAACAAGCAGATTACCTTCACGATCATCTGTTTACCAGCCATCTGGCCCGGCTCTGCATGATGCTGGCAGATCGCTATTACTCGCAGCAAGAAATAACAACCGAATGGCAGAGCCAGAATTACCGTGTTTATGCCAACACCTACGGCAAAGAAGATCACTGTAAAGGCTTCAAGCAAAAGCTTGATGAGCATTTGATTGGGGTAGCTCACCACAGTCGGAAAATCACCAAAGCCCTGATTAACTTGAATCACAGTTTACCGAATCTTCGAGATATTTCCGCCCTTACAGATAAGGTCGAGAAAGAGTTCAAGGAAAAATTCGGCTGGCAGGATGGTGCCGTCAAACTGGCCAAAAAACTTGGGAAAGAAACGGTAATCAATGGTTTTTTCGGCGTCAATATGGCTTCGACTGGTCGGGGAAAAACCATCGGCAATGCCAAAATCATGTATGCACTGGGGCAGGAAACCGGCCGCACTCGCTTCAGTGTGGCACTGGGTTTACGCACGCTGACGTTGCAAACAGGCCAGTCTTTCAAAAAGGATCTTGATCTGAATGACGAAGATTTAGCCATTGCTGTTGGTGGTACGGCTATCAAACAGCTTTTTGATTATTCCACTCAACAAAGTGCTACTGAGGAAAGAGGAACGGGCAGCGAATCAGCGGACGAGGCCCTGGATAAGGAAGCTTATGTCCATTACACAGGAGATACCAGCCACAGCCTGAGTGAATGGACAGAAAAAGATAAACGGGTTGATAAACTACTCCATGCACCTGTACTGGTCTGCACCATTGACCATCTGATTTCAGCCACTGGAGGCACGCGGGGAAGCCGACAAACGGCAGCCATGCTACGCCTTCTCACATCTGACCTGATATTGGATGAACCAGACGATTTCAGCCAGGAGGATTTACCTGCACTTTGCCGCCTTGTACATTGGGCGGGTATGCTCGGCAGTCAAGTACTGCTTTCAACGGCAACCCTGCCTCCGGCACTGGCTTACGCATTGTTTGAATCCTACCGAAACGGGTGGAAACAATATGCCATGGCCAATATCCCTGCCTGGAAAGGTGAAATTTGTTGCGGCTGGTTTGATGAATTTGCGACATCTGATCATGAACAGTGCCTGATCAGCAGTTTAGAGGATTATAAAGCACAGCATAATCGCTTTATTAAACCCCGTGTTAAACGGTTAACTGAGCTTTCTGACCCCGGCAAAAAGCACAAACAATGGGGTGATATTGCACTGATTGAGCCTGGCTCATCAGCCAGCCCAGCTGACGCATTAGCCGCTACTGTTTACCAACAAATGGCTCAGCTACACCGGGAGCACTGTGTCACTAAAGACAACCGGAGTCTTTCCATTGGCCTGGTGCGAATGGCCAATATTGATCCGCTGGTACGTGTTGCCAAAACGCTGTTGGCAATGGATGCTCCTGCCATTTATACAGCAGGCGATACCTGTGTTCATCTCTGCGTTTATCACAGCCGTTATCCACTGGCGATTCGTAATTTTATTGAACAGTGCCTTGATGCAACATTAAACCGGAAAAATCCCGAGGCGATCTGGGCTTCCGGCAGTTCTGTCAGTCGTGTCATGGAACAACATAGCCAACCTCATCATATTTTCATGGTGCTGGCATCGCCGGTTGCAGAAGTTGGGCGAGACCACGATTACGATTGGGCCATTGTTGAACCCAGCTCCATGCGCTCCATCATTCAGTTGGCAGGCCGGGTTTTACGCCATCGGGAGATTTATCCCAAAGCTCCTAACGTCATAATGTTGGACCAGAACTACAAGGCACTGGGAAATAAAGACGTATGCTTTGAACGCCCCGGCTTTGAAACCAGGAAGATGCAACTGGCGTCAACGCACATAAGCAGGCTGTTACATGTCCACCAATACCAGTCAATCAATGCCATTCCCAGAATTACGCTACCCGATAGCAAAGACAACAACCCTGACAAAGAAGGTAAATACACCAACCTGAATGGCGTGGAACATAAAGCATTGGCCTGGCAGCTATTTTCCGGAGAAAAAAGAGCGAAGTTCTGGTGGGATAGCGAACAGCCCATAAAACCCTGGTGGTGCGGTGAAGTGCAGCGCCAGCAGAAGTTCCGCCAGTCTGCAAAAGATGAAGCCTATTACCTATGGCTCCATGATTTCCACAGTACAGCCTATTGGCGCTGGTATAACGAAGCAGCCAAGCCACCAAAGTTTGGAGATAACCCGGGCATCGAAACGGCAACACCGCTCACATTGGGTCAGGGAATGCACTTCTGGCTTGATCAGTCGCCAGAAAGCATATACCAGACACTGGCCAGCGATCTGGGCATGGACTTGCCGCAAGTTAGCTGGAATTTCGGCGAGCTACGCGCTCCGGAGATGCAAGAAAATATGCATGAGTATGACTATCACCATCAATTAGGGCTTTACCGGCGGGGGTAAGAGAGTGGAAGAAGTATTAAACAGCTGGCCAGAGGTTATCAGGCACTATATTGACGGCCTGCAAGAACATGGCAACCAGCGGCTCTACATTGATGAGCTGGTAGCGATGTTCCTCTTTAAACATTTAGCTTTAGTCACTGTCTCTCAAGAGGATCAAAGAGAGTTTAAACGTCTTATCCAGCCCATTAACAAAAAACCGCCAACCAGTAAAAACAGGCCTTTATTTGAACAAACCTACCAGCAGCTGCTCGAAAAAGAGTGGATCAGCGACTTTTCGCTTCAGCTACAACGAATCAACAACAAAACGGATTTTTACAATATCTGGTTATGCCGTTCTGTGGAACTCAGTAGTGGTGTCATGCCTGCAACCCATGCAGCCAAACTGTCACACTCAAAAAGTTCTGGCTCGTCGATATTGGATCGCTCAAATAATAAAAAAGGTGCTTTTTTAACCACCAGTAGTTTGACTAATGAGATAATTGATGGCACTTATGAAAATGCTGGACTCTCAAAGCAAGTAAAATTTTTGTTGCTACAGCATAACAATACATACTTGTTTGATGCGATCAATGATACCAATAAGGCTGGCCTCGAACATTTTTCTGAAAGCCCGGAAGAACTCGAAACCTGGTTAAAAAAGTATCGTGATGTTCTGACACAAATCCCCAGAGCCGACACCTTGCTGAAACAGGTTTACTTTCCAATAGAGTCACAGAAATACCACTTATTGAGCGTGCTCAAATCGTCTTCACTGGCTCAGAAGCTTTACGATTCACACTTTTCCAAAAATGCCCGAAATGACAAAAAACCCGTAGAGAAAGCAAGAAAAAATAATAAATATGCGGAAGGAACCGCCTTCTGGATTCCAGATGTCAACAAACTGATGACTACTCAGAGTCAGCCGCAAAATGCGACAACACTTAATGGTAAGCGTGGAGGGGCCATCAGGTTGCTCTCCTGCCAGCCACCTGTCTGGAAAAGTGAGCTAAAGCCTCCCATTTACCATTCATCTTTGTTCCGGGGCATCCGTGCCCGAGAAGTAAAAGACGACATCGAATACTTGCGTAATTTTTTACTGCGCAATGAACGCCTTGATCTCAGTATTCGTGATCCCAAAAAAAGGCAATGGCTGATTAAATGGGGGCAACACATTACAGATGCCGTGCTTTTTTACGCGCAGCAGGTTCAAAAACTCCCGGCAGGCTGGAGCGATGTACCAGGTATCAAACTTAAACAGGCGCACCAGTATTTTCTCGACCCCTATCGGGAAGATGAAGCGTTTCAGGCCGCAAGAAAAGGCAGCGACTGGCAACAGGTTATTAGCCAGGATTTTGCCATCTGGTTAAACAGCAGACTGCCGGGAAAAGATAAACAGTTCACGCCACAACCTGCACACCGAAAACTCTGGACTTTATTAATGGCTGATGCTTTACGGGAACTGACACCTGTTCTGGATGTTGAATTCAAACAAAAACAGAGAGGCGATGCATGAGCCTGTATCTATTACTTAACCGGATTAAAGTAGAAAATGCCAATACCATTGCCGGATTTACCTGGGGGTTTCCGGCCATCACTCATTTTCTGGGTTTCGCCCATAATCTGGCTCGAAAACACGCTTACTCAAGTTTTGCCGATCTTAAGTTAGAAGGCTGCAGTGTCGTTGCTCATGAACACCATGTGCATACCTATGGCAACTACAATGATCGCTTTTTGCAAAGCAAAAATCCGGCCTATTTAAAGAAAGATGCCGAAGAAGTAGCCAAAGGCAGTTCTCCTTCGATCATTGAAGAAGGCAAGATGAATATGACGGTGTCACTGTTAATCGCAGTGGAGGGAGTTCCCGGACGCCGGACCAATGAATGGTTGGAATGGGTCAAAAGCCAGTGTCTCAGGCAGCGATTAGCGGGTGGATCTATTTGGAAGATAGGCGCTGTTGCCCTTTTCGATTTATCCGACAGCAACGATTTTTTCAGGCTGAAACGACAGTTGTTGCCTGGCTTTGCCCTGATGGATCGATCCGAAGCATTAGCTGAACATTACCAGAAATGCCTTGAAGAAAATCCACAAACTGAGCAAATCGACGCCTGGCTGGACTTTGTAGCATTCAAACAGCGTGCCCGCCCCCAATCAAACCTGATTAGTGCTTATCTCAAAGATAGGGCGAAAGCCGGTAAAGATATCAAGGGGCTTTATGAATGCTGGAATAAGCATTTGGAGTCTCCTTATGAGGGCAAGATCCCCGATTTACTAAAAGCCTTTTTCTCTGACCTTCCAGCCAGTAAAGAGCATAAACAGTTACTGCAACAGTGGGCACAGTATATGGTGCCCGATGCCAAAACACCTGCGGACTGGACATATCAAGCCAAACCCGCAGGCGGTTATCTAGTACCAATAATGACGGGTTACAAAGCAATTTCTCCGGTTTATGACAACCATAAGATCATGAACACCCGTGATGCAGAAACCCCGGTCTGTTTTGTCGAGTCCGTCCACTCAGTGGGAGAATGGCAAGGCGTTCACCGTTTCCGGGAGGCGGGGGATATTATTGTCAGCCTTTGGCATTACCAGTTTGAAGATGGCTGGTACTTATGCAGACAAACAACACAAGAAGCTATTGCCAGCACAGGAAATCTGGACGACCAGATTCTGGCAATGTACGACAACCCTGAAGATGAACTGGTCTGAAAAGAGGGATATAGAAGAATGAGTATTAAACTTCCGAGCATGTTGGCGTTTGAGCGTAAGCTGGAAACATCGGATGCCCTGATGATGGCGGGTAATTGGCAGGATAAAGCTGATGACAAACTCTGGTCTGAAATTACCATCACTCAAAGAAAAAACCGCTCTACACAAAGCGCTTTTGGCACTAAAGATGCCGATAAAATCAAACCAAATCCTGTGTCATCTGATAATGATGATGCTAACCTGCCCCATGACAAGGATACATTAAAGGTCAGCTTTTCTCTGAGAGTCGTTGGCGGAATTGGCATCCCTTTTGGCTGTAACGATCCTGATTTTACCAGTGCCATTATCAAAAAAACCAAAGATTACAAGGCTGACGGTTTAAAAGAGCTGGCTTTTCGCTACGCCTACAACCTAGCCAGTGGCCGTTTTCTCTGGCGTAACCGTGTTTGTGCAGAGAAGTTATCAGTACAAATCAGTGTGGGTGACGAATCACCAAAAATATTCAATGGTTATGACTTCCCGCTTAATGACTTCAATTCTCAGCGGAAGAATGAGGGTTTATCACAAATTGCCGGAGCCATATACGACGGCTTGAATAATGACGACCATTTTGTCTGCTTAACCGTCAAGGCTTTTGTCAAACACGGGGCTGGGCAGCACGTATTCCCTTCTCAGGAAATGAATATGGGTGAAAAGAAAAAAGTTCTTTTTAAACTTGGCAATTGTGCGGCATTGCACAGCGTAAAAGTCGGCAATGCTATTCGCACTATTGATGACTGGTATGGAACAGACAAGAAACCGGCTGAGTTTCCCATTGCTGTTGAGCCTTATGGCGCAGTCACCCAACAGGCCCAAGCCTATCGTAAAAGCAAAATTGATCTATATACCCTGATGCTTGGCTGGGTCAACGACAAGTCTATTACTGATGACGAGAAAAATTATGTGTTGGCGAACTTGATCCGTGGTGGAGTGTTTGGCGGGAAAGCGGATGCATAAGGGGGAGTGATGAAGCATTTTATTGAGCTGACACTTATTCCCAATGATGATATTGGCCATCACTTCCTTTGGGAAAAGCTCTTTCAGCAAGTGCATCTGGCACTGGTTGAGCATCAGAATGCCGATGGGAGTTCATCCATCGGTATTGCTTTCCCGGGGTTTGATGCTGTACAACACAGTCTTGGGCGGAAGTTGCGGATATTTGCTCAGAGCGAAAATCAGTTAGCTGGGCTTAATATGGAGCAGTGGCTCAAAAGACTTACAGACTATGTTCACCTGTCATCCATAAAACCAGTGCCTGACAAGATTAAGGGCTATGCCATTTTCCAGAGGCTGCAACTCAAATCCAACATTGAGCGCCTGGCACGGCGGGCTGCAAAACGGCAAGGCATCAGCTTTGATCAAGCCATGGAAGAAAGGAAACACTTACACCCCCAGCACAGCAACGCTCTGTTTATATGGGTAAAAAGCTTGAGCAGTGAACAACGCTTTCGATTATTCATCGAAGGAAAGTTCACTCAGACAGCCAGTATGAATGAAAAACTGTTTAGTCTCTATGGCTTATCGAGGGGAGGGTCTCTACCACATTTTTGACCCTTTTTTTAACGATCTTTAAAAATATGTTTTAAAACAGGTGGTTATAACATGCATAAAAATTATTGGGTAAATTACTCGATTATTCGTAATATGCTGTTGTAACTACCTTTTTTGGATGTATTGTCTGGGTTCACTGCCGCACAGGCAGCTTAGAAAATTTGATGCCGGTACTATTTGTTCAATAGATAGTTCACTGCCGCACAGGCAGCTTAGAAAAGTCTTGCCGAGCACGTCCAGTATGGGTAGGTGTTCACTGCCGCACAGGCAGCTTAGAAAAACTACGGCGGGGATTATAGCGATGGCGCTTTGTTCACTGCCGCACAGGCAGCTTAGAAATGTCGGAGTGTATCGCCACCGCAAAGCAACCAGTTCACTGCCGCACAGGCAGCTTAGAAACATTGCGTCCGAGTATCCTTTGTACCCAGCCAGTTCACTGCCGCACAGATGCTCCAGCTCCAAGAACCAACTGGCATGTTCTAGAGTTGAACATCTATGAAAACGTTACACAATAAGGCGCCATCAGGCTCAAGAAAATATAAAACAAACGTTGGCGAGAAAGACTGGAAATTAAGCAAGACAACGGTGGTAAGAATGAGAAAAGTTGTAGCTAATGACAATAAAGAGAAAACGTGTAATGCATGAAAAGGGCGACAAAACATGCATCCTGGGCGACATGGATACAGTGTGTTGCTGAAATCTGCTAGGAGACTGGAACTCACCGCTGCATGACAAATCACACGACAAAAATAATACCATAGAGCAATATTCAATTCAGTGTCAAAAGTGATTCAGGATGGCATTGGTTTTACGTTACTTCGCTCTTGTGATTGGTCCAGAAAACTCGCGCCATCCTCTCCACCGATAAGATTCAAAAGTATAACCAGTCGCAACTTCGTCACTCGCCTTTTCCCGCGCCTTGGGCAGTTTTTTTTTTTTCAAATTTGAGCTTTCATGAACTCTTTGCGACATTTCCTCTGTTCTGAGGGGCTTAACTGGTTACTTTGAAATTTTTTTTTTACGACATTCGATCGAGATGTGCTCCAATGAAAAGGAAACTGGGGATGGATTTCTAAAATCCAATGAGTTCGACTAAAAAAAAACTGAACTCTACCACAT
>JAQFVO010000654.1 GCA_027942505.1 Endozoicomonas sp.
CCTTGGCCGGTTGTGCCACCCAAACACCCCATGTAGAAGTAAAAGAGGCACCGGTCAGCCAGCAACGGCAGATGGAAGCCCAAAAAGAAGCGGCCACAATCAACGCCAATGAACCATTACAACTGAAACGAAAAATTGCCATCGGCCGGATGAGCAATGAAACCACCTACGGTCGCTCGTTGCTGCGAGACGATTATATGGACCCACTGGGCAAACAAGTTGGCGACATGCTGTCCGCTCGATTAATTAATTCCGGCAACTTCCTGGTGTTCGAACGCCCTGACCTGGCTCGAATTGAGCGGGAACGTGAGCTTTTTGGTGCCAGTGGCGAGTTGATTGGTGTGGATACGCTGATTGTTGGCTCACTGACGGAGTTCGGTCGTAATGTCACCGGCGAGAGCGGATTTCTAAGTAACACCAAAACGCAAAAAGCCCATGCCAAAGTTGAACTGCGCCTGGTGGATGTTAATACCGGACAAGCCTTTTTTTCAGCGACAGGTGCCGGGGAGGCAACACTGGAAAGTGCTTCGATAGCCGGCTTCGGCTCCAGGGCCGCTTATGATGGAACGCTGACCGATAAAGCCATCGCCGCTGCCATCAGTGACGTGATCGATGAAATGATTCGAAAAATGCTCGAGCGTCCGTGGAAGACCTTCATTCTTGATATGACCGATGGTCAGGTATTCATCAGTGGCGGAACAAGTCAGGGACTGGCCCCGGGCAAACAGCTCACGGTGAAAACAGCCGGTAAACAGATAAAATCGCCGCAAACCGGTTTTGTGGTCACATTGCCAGGTAAGGAAGTAGCAACAATAGAAGTCGTCTCTACCTTTGGTGACAGCGAGAGCAGTGAAGGCAGTCTGGTGAAAATCATCAGCGGCACACTGGACGGATACAGTCCACAAGCACTGGAAGTAGTCGAATAAGAGGGATTCAATAATGGTGAAGCGATCTTCATTATCCGCCGTAGCACTGTCTCTTTTTCTCATGGGTGGTTGCGTTAATACCCCGACAGAGATGGTTCAGACACAGGATGATCGGCCTTTTATCATGTTTTCTGCCGTACGCCCTGGTGACCAGGTGATACTGGACGGTATGAATATGGGACCAGCTACTGACTACATTGCAGGAAAGTCGGGCATGCGTATTGAACCTGGCACTCATACGCTGCAAATCAGGCGCGCAGGAAAAATTGTTTTCAACCAGAAGTTCTATGCCGCTGACGGTGTCAGTAAAACGTTCACGATCGGTGGTGACCAATGATAATAAAAAATATCACCTGTTCAGCCACGCTTCTGGTCACTTTACTGACGGCTGGCTGCCAGACCAGCCAGGGGTTATACCACTGGGGTGAATACGAAACCGGCCTGTACAGCTATTACCATGACCCGGCCCAGCAAACGATACTGTCTGAACAGCTGTTACAGGCGATCGAAACCGGCGGTGCTCGTGTACCGCCTGGCATGTACGCAGAATACGGTACCCTGCTACTGCAGCAAGGGAAAAAAGAAGAAGCTGTCGTTTATTACCGCAAAGAAAAAGAGCTATGGCCTGAAAGTGAACACCTGATGGATGCCATGATCAATAACCTGACCCCCAAAGCAAACAACCAGAGGGAAGAGTGATATGACCATACACCTGAAAAAATGGTTGGTTGCCATGGGGCTATCGCTACTGGCAGGCTGTGCTGCACAGGCTCCGAACAACGAGCCCACTGCTTTTCAGCTGGCAGCCCCCCACTCAATACTGGTCTTGCCCGTGGTCAATGAATCGGTAGATGTTGACGCCCC
>JAQFVO010001406.1 GCA_027942505.1 Endozoicomonas sp.
ATCAAAGTGATAAAACTCGGCAACCGAAGCAGCTGCTATTGCAGCCGCTGTCAACGATGAGTTGACCATCTGTATTCCGGATAACTTTACACCACAAAACAACGGAACTATTCCCGGCGGCCCTTATCTGAAGAGTGCCAAGCGTAGCAAACACGGTCACTTCGTTCGTGCAATGGTAGTGCGAGATGCATATTGACACCAGACACCGCCGACAAGATGGCATAATGGTTTCGCCCAGCCAGCAAAATACAGAGCATTGGCTGAGTCGCACCAGCGAAGCCCACGATCCCCAGCAAGCGCCAAGACAACTGGGACGCTTGCTGCAGTATCACGTACAGAGAATACCTTCCAAAGCCGTAATGGCACTGGTTAACTGCTTCTCCAAAAAAGTCGTCAGCTGCTGTGTTGATTTACTGGTGATTTCTGCAAGTGTGCTGGCGCATCGAAAGATCTATGAATTGTCTGAAACACTTGATGTGACCACTACCACCCAGATTACAATTTTCACCGGAGCGTCGGTACTTTGGAATATTGGCGCCTGCAAATTGTGGCGAAATTTTGATGACTACATTGAATACATTGTCGTTCAACTACTGGACGCTGATGACAAATCAGCACCACCACACCAATTACTGACATGGGTCGCTAACAAGACAGGATGCCAAAGCGATGAAAAAGAGAGGCTGCTTCAGGAAATAACCAGGGATCACCTGACTGGCACCCACCTGAGAGTGGTATTGGATTTGTTTAAAACCATCCTGACAGGTGAGACGGATAACATATCATTCGCGCGGATAAAAATGCGCAACGCTCTGTTCCATTTGTCGTTGTATCCAGAGCGGGCTTGCACTGCTGCAAACCTGGTCGCCCTGTACATGGAGCAGTGCCAAGATAACAACCTGAAGGTTCTTGACCGGTTCAATAACTGGGTACTGGCAGATACCGCCTTTCTACCGCTTGAGAATGGAAAGAACAAAAGCTGTTACGACTTACTGTTCAGAATTCAGTTAACTTACATGGAGTGGGCACTGATTGAAACCATGTTCACCGTGAGGTACAACAGCTGGCTCATGCCAGGTAAGGACAAACTGCTGGGAGAACACACTCTGCCAGCAGTAGTCGTAGGCATTTATAAACGAATTTTACATCAGAGCGGCACCTGTACATTTCTGCCTCCACCACCCAGAGTCCCACAGTCACAGTTTTATTACTTTTTCTTACCTGGTATTAACGTTTTTTACCAATTCCAGCAGGTGTTCCTGCAAAAGCTGCACGATACTCCTGCTCTTTTTCAATTTGCCAAAATGCTGATGAAGGAGAAAGAGACCACACTTCTGAAACACGACTCACAACTGTGCATGCTGATCAACAAAAAGAGCTCTCAATACACATCAAGGCTCGACCACCTGGTGCAGCAGCAGGCACAGCACAAAATCAGTAAAACGCAGTACCTTGAACAAAGCCAGCGCCTGATGGAAAGACACCATCAGGAGTTGGATAAAATATGGCTAAAACACATTAGCGGATCGTTCTCGCGCATGCCGGAGAGACTGAAAAAAATCGGCGGCTGTCGCAAAGTACCGGCCAATCTGTCGCTGATGAAACTGTTAAGCAAATATAGTTAGTTGGAAAGCTTAAATACCCATACACAACCAGCCAGCGCCATCCTTGCGAGGCAGGGTGTCGCGAAAGGTAAAAAGCCTTGAACCACAAAGACATATATGGTTCGCCCCGGTTTTGCAAGAGTCTGTTTTACTGATTGGTAAACAAAGAT
>JAQFVO010000730.1 GCA_027942505.1 Endozoicomonas sp.
GGACCAATGGCCGTGATCATCCTGACTGACAACAATAACAAAGGTGTCTTCTCTCGATGGCCGGACGTCTGATCTTATATCTTCACCACACAAGACAGAATGACGATCATCTGGACTGAACTTCAGGCTTGCTATAGAAAACTTTCCTCCAGACCTGATTTTCCCAGTTTCTATCCAGGTCCCATCATCTTGCTCGCTGACAAATAAAACCAGCTTGGAGGTAAATCCCACAACATGTCGACAATCATGACTGAACTTGAATCGGGCAAGGTCAGGCACTATCTTGCCTAAGAATTGAAACCTGCCCTTTGTTCGCCATCGACCATCCGCATCAAGGCCAACAATTAATAGCGCACTTTTTTTTGATAAGTAATGACTCAACACACACAGCATCACTCGTTGATTGTTTGCAAGGTCTACCTGATGGATGTACAGATCTTCCAATGTGTCTAAAATTGCAGATGGGTAAAGCCTCTCAGTTTCATTCCATTTGCCCAATTCATTTCGTTCAAAAATCCGTAAATGCGTGTCTTCGTCCCAGTCCCCCTCGATGAACAGAGTTTGTGCGCCGTGTTTTATGCTGTTGACTTCAGAACCGAACAACTTAATGTCAGCCGAGTGCTCACATTTCCAGGAGCCATCTTTCTGATTTGTCCAGATATGCAGCTGATTAGTATCAGTACATTGCTGAATCAGGCAATTATGCTGGCTGTTCAGATTATATGATTTTTCATTGCACGGCCCATCGATATGACCACTTGATACGAGGGTGACAGAGGACGCCCTGACCATACACTCGCGGAAGTAACTGGCATACTTTGTATAAATCGCTGGACTATGTTGTATTGGAAAAAATTTGTTGTAAGCGGCAGGATTCTTTCTGAGATGATCAATCAATAGCCGGTTGCCGGTAACGAAATAATGGATAGACCATTTTATATCTTTCGGTAAAGACAGATAGTTGCAGATATCGGTTATGACTCCACACCTCTGGAGGTTGCTGCGCAGTCCACGGCAGACCTGACCAAGGGCAAGCACCTCGCGCATGGATAAATAACAGGTAATGCCCGGCAGCACCTCGGCTGGCAGCTGACTGATGCTGAAACCATGGAAACTGGCAGAATCTTTGCTTTTGCCAGGGCGGCCCTGGCTAATGGCTGGTGGGTTTGATTGATGAGACGGTGTAATCATAACGGCTACCTTGCAGAGCCACTGAAAATGCTCACTGTGTTTTCAGGAGCGGGAGAAATAAAGGACACTCAGTTTTCCCGGTTGAGAAATTTATGGGCGTCCTATTCTCTCGATTGATATCTTGAACAACCGAATTTATGAACTTTTGTTTGGTTCTATAGTCCGATTTTTTGAGTCTATGAAAAAGTGGATCAATTTAATCTGATAAAAAAATAGAGGAATAATCAATGTCTCCAATACAAGTTAATGCAACCCAACAACAAACCCAGGCGAATGCAATAGAGCAAGCCAAAGAGCCACGTCCTGAGAGCTCATTTCGTGGAAAAGTGTGTGCGGCCGTCAAAAGAGTTGTAAATAATATTGGGTTGTGCTCAGCCTATGTCGCGTTCGAAACTGTGGGTGGCGCAGCCGCCGGTTACGCAGCCGCGAGTTATTATCAGGGTGAAAACGATACCTATTCCAATTTATCCATGGCTTGCTTTAGCGGCGCCATAGGGGCGTGCTCGGCTGTTGCCGTTTGCCTCATTAGCTCGTTTTCAATTGAAGAATTTGAGTCGTGGCCTGAGAAAACGGGTGTATCATCCGAAGACAAATCAGTCGCTGGGTAAAAACTTAAAAGAGCAAAAAAAAGCAAAAAAAGGACACCCATACTTTCTGGTTGAGAAAATGACGGGTGTCCTGAATGTTGAAAAGAGCTTAGGGACGTGACCATTAAGAAACGTCCACAGACTCCGGTGTCATCCTGTACATGGACTGTACAGGATCCATCTCACAGGGAGGTGAATACTTGGATAGATGGCTATCCCTGCCAAATGGGTTCCGTACAATCCCTGTACGAAATGACAGCAGAGTAACTTGACTTTTTGCGACACCCTTGAAGTCGAGAATATGAGAAGTGTATCGCTGCCTTTGAGAGACTGGCAATCAGCGATACACCGAAGAGAAATCCTGAAGTTGTTTCACAATGGGCAAAAATTTTGCTGTGGACTATATTACGTCAAAAAATCTGACAGGATGCGTCGTAATGAATATCAAACTGGTCGCTACTCCAACTGTTGGCCGGGAAAGTATTTCACGTTCTTGTTTACAAACCAACCAAATGCTAAAGGAGAGATGTCGCCGTCGTGGAGACAAACACATTTTTCCGATTCCAGAAAGTCGCCCCAACGAAAATTATCGGCAAGTCACGCTGCCCCTGAAAGTCACTGCGTTTTTCCTGTCCCCCTGTCAACTTGACCATGTCATACCGCTGGAATCGGACGAACGGATCTATATTATTGATGACAACGATGGTTTTCCACCCAGACTGGCAAGATCTACCATCGAGTTAAGGGAGAAGAACATCTGGGTAGTGCAAAGCCGGTCCAGGGCAAGCCAGCAAAACAGAGTCAGTCGTTACCTCGGAATGAAAACGGACAAATGCAGTTGTGGAACAACACGTCTCCTCAAAGTACATGACAATCTTGCTAGAAACGTTCTGCCCAATACCCGGAGCGAAATAAGAGAAACCTTTGAGGCTAACGCTCTCACGTCACCGTTGTGTAAGTTGATGGCAAGCCATCCTGAACAGATTCAACGTTTTGTCCGCGAGGGCTGCTTTTACGCCGGACCCAACGATTACAAGGGTCACTGTGTGCGAGGTAATCAGGAGGCGACAGGAGAGGATGACATAGTGATTTGCGCTTTTTGCCATGAACGAACCAGATTTGCTCTGAGCAGTATCAGGTTACTTGCAAAGGGGAAAGATCGTCCCGGTGGCTGGGAGACAGTCGAGTCATTCCTCTTTAGTAAATCAGTGCACCATCCTCGCTGTGGTTTCAAAAAATTTTATAACGATGATGCTCTGTTGGAAGTAAGCGATCTGGAGGGTAACATCATTCCTACACAATCATATTTCATTGCTGATCCGGCCCTGGAACGCTCGGGTAGTGCCGATGATATGGGAAAGAGTTGTGCTTATACCCGGGTGTTTATCAGGGCTGACATCAGTGAGCAGAAAAGGCGTCGATTAATCATCACCCATGATCAGATCCATCAAGTCATGCGTCAACACCATCTGGAGACTCTGTGTACCCGAACCCATGAAGGCACAGGCACGCTGACATCAGCCCTTCAGGACTTTGAGCAGATGCTTCAGGAGTTACCCTCCAGGTATCAGGAACTGTATGACGAATCAGAGCTGAACAGTGCGGTCAGCAACTACCGTAGCAAGTTACAGTGGCTGCCCCGTCCCGTCACCAGGCTACAACAGGAAGTACTTGATTTTCTAAAAGATGCTGACGTTCCTTTATGCACATTTTATGCTACCAGCAAGCAACTGACTCACATACTGCCCCTGACCCGCGGTGCCAATACTTTGGTCCTGAACCTCCTGACCGCCACAATCAGTGAACTGGTGGCCCAATACCAACAGGCTGTGCATGCCCTTTACGGCCAGATAGAAATTACCAACCTCGCCAGCCTGGTTCCTTACGAGCTATGGAGCAATTGCGCCCTGCGCGAGATTGGTGAGGCCGGGAACGAAGTGCTTGATTATCTGAACAGACTGATTATTGATGACAATGAGCTGTACCAGGCATTTGCAGCACATCCGCTTAAAAGCGTTGAAACGATGAGAACTGCCGGTTGCGTTTGAGATATTTTTTTTCCGGCATGCTCAATGCAAGATTATATTCAGTGCCCCGGCGAAGGGACTGATGTTACCGAATTACAAGCTGTGACTGACAGATCGGATGTCAATAATAAATCTTCTTATGACTGAATAAACGTTTTGCATCTTTTGGCAGGTCATCCGAGCGGCTATCTTGAATTAACTGGATGATTTCATTATATGAGTCACCAGCATAAATCTCCTTATAAGCACGCTTTAATAGCAACTTTTCGAGGTCCTCCTTTTTATTAAAAAAGCCACCGTCTATGAAGGCAAACTTTTTACCGTTGCTCAGGGTTCCTAAGTTAACAGTTTTTACATTGTTGACTGCATCAATCTTAATAACCTCCAATTCCTCTGATTTAAGGCACATTTCACCTTTATGAACGACATTAATATTCCCAGCTTGACTATGAAGTGTCCCATTAAAAAGACTTGTCAGTTCTTTACACAGTTTGTCATGTTCTTGTTTAGGTATTTGCCTCAAAAAGTTAAATTTATAATATGATTTATCTTTTGCTTGAGAAATTATTTTTTCCCCAATGCATGAATGCACATAACGGCAAGTTTGCTTAAAAGAGAGTAAATCCGGTAACGTGAGTTTCGATGCAATATGTTGTATAGCGAGATCAGGCAGAGCGTTTATAGGAACGACATTTGCGCTCGCAGGCAATGATGCCGAATCATCTGGCAGGGTTCTATAACTTTGTGGATTAGAAATAGTAGTATTTATCATGGTTTATCACCTCTTTGATTTCGAACTTAAATTAGAGTAAAAGTTCAAATTTAATGTGAATATTTTTTTAGCAAGTTTGTCACCATCTGTCATGAAAGCTTTAGTCACAGAGTCACAGAGTCACGGAGACACAGAGGAAAAGCTTTTTTTCTCTTCTCCGTGTCTCTGTGCCTCCGTGGCAATTTTCTTTCACAGCAAATATTGGATCAGGGAGGTGAACCGGGTCAGATGGGGGTTCGCACAATCCCTGTACACAATGACAGCGGTGAAAGAGCCCTCTCTCTCTGTCATCCCGTACATGGACTGTACGGGATCCA
>JAQFVO010000762.1 GCA_027942505.1 Endozoicomonas sp.
CTTCACTGGACTAAAAATGCAATTTTTGATGATCAGACTTCGCAGAATTTTAGTACCATTTATATCTTCAACCCTTAGGTACAACATAGCCGTCAATCTCATCGTATAAGCCAACATCTTCATATTTGCGGACATTTCCATATTTGTGTTCATTCCAGGGAATCACTTGCTCCCTGAGTTCCTCATAGAACGGATCCCTTGGGTGCATCAAGGGGTTCTCCAGTGGTGCCATATTTTTTAATCTCGGTGATTTGGGAGATATCTTGCAGCGTTATTCACTGGCAGGTTCCTTTCCCGCCCCCTGTCCGATCGTTTTGATTGCCTCCAACTCCTGTGGGCCGCCCGAATCAGCAGGAGATGGTCTGCGGTGATAATGGCGACAGATGAAAAAAGGACATCCTGTTTTTGGTTGATGAGTTTATGGGTGCCTTTGTCTTCTTCCCCTTATCGGAAGGCGGTTCAGACCATGGTAATTTTGTATTCGATTAACTCCCTGGATAGAGAGCCTTGTTGGTGAAAAATGGCTAATATTTCATCCAGCTTCTCTTCAGAAGACTCTGCCAGTGCCCTGTGCAGATGGCCTGGCTGCACAGGCTGAGTGCAACAGATTGCCTGATACAGCGCCTTGCCAACGCCAAAAACCATCCCCGCCCCTTTGACCAGGCTAAAGGCTTCCATAAACTGTGTGGTCATGGTGGTTCCGACCGCAAATTCATTGATAGTAGCATCGCTGTCAGCCCATCTGGCCAATCCATCCAGTTGATCAGGCGATACGCCCGGATGCAACGAGCCGTTTAGACGGGTCTCGTTAGCCATCATCCTCAATGACGCAGCCCTTTCCCGGGTATCCGCACTGAGGCCCATTTGGTAGACAAACACATTGTAAAGCGCAAAACTGCCAACGGTCAGGCAACTTGCCAGGCCCAGAAGTGCTTTGGCAAGGGCGACTTTGCCAACTCTGGAGTTTGGTACAGACTCAAGTGTCTTTAGAATTTTATCGATTTTATCAGCGATACGTTTTTCTGAATCACTCAGTTGGCTTTCTTTGCCGGTTTTTTTCTTGCAAAAAGCAGACGTTAGACGGGCAGTTTCAAATATTACGTTTTTAATTGACACTAAAAATGATGCCGTCATATAAGTTTCAATAACCGTACTCACCAGGGCGTGAGGAGACATGATGACAATTTTTGCCACGTGGCCGGCATAAGAAAAGGCCCATGATTCTGGCAGAATGAGTTCCGGGAGATCATTGGTCCATTGTTCAACGCCCAGTGGTAAGGCATAGGCAGAAACCAGGGAGGCAATGGCTGCGGCCCGGACCAGGTCAGCGGTCAGAATATTTTCAGCAGCAAGATGACATCGTTTTGCCTTGCTTATTATTTTCCCGGCTTTGTAGAGCAGATTGAGCGCTTCACAGCCAATTGCCAGCATGGTAATGCCTTCTGAGGCGGTGCTCAGAATGGCAATGACAAGCCCGAATTCCTTATGGGCAGCAATGCCGACCCTTGCCATGTCACTGGCTGTGGCCAGGAATAACGCAGGGAAATAACATTTATTGAAGGTTTTTTGCGCCCGGGAAAGTTTGGTTGAATACTCTTCCCAACTGGCAGGGGCCGCTGCCACCGCATCCAACGTTAATGCGGTAGTACTGAAAGACCCGATCAAGGTTACAATAATGTCACTGGCCGTGGATTGCCGATCCAGAATAAAACTGCTGTACCGGCCAAAGGCACTGAACAGGCAAAGTCCTGTCATCACCCCATGAAGCGCAGACTTCGGCTTTTTTGCTGCGCAAATAAAGCGCTGGAAAAGAATTTCAACGTCGTGTTTTGGTTTCTTGAGGTGTTCACACAGTCTCTCGGTAATAATGGCCCTGTTGTCTTCTTTGTTGATGTGTTCAAGGATAATTGCAATTTTATCGTCCCTTGCAGTAATGCTCGCAACGGACCTTTCTGCCAGATTGGTATTGTCTGCTATTGCAGGTGCAGCGTTGGAAAAAGCGCTGAAAATATCTTTGTGGTCGTTCGCTAAACGTTCAATGTTTGATGTTGTACTAACCCAATGGTATTGACTGTTTTTCAGCCTTTTGACAAATCTGTGCTTTTCTTTTTCAGCTGCTGATATTGACAGTCCGGTCTGGTCAGTTAACTTCTGGATGAATAAATATTGTCCAAATTCACTGGATAGGGTGGATTGGATTGAATTAGCCCGTTGTAATATTTCAAGGGGGGAGGGCAGATCTTCATTGGTCTTAAGCCTTTTACGAAAACTATTGGATTGCCGGGAAACGTCAGCAACTGATGGAATAGAAGCGGTTCTGTCCAGTAACG
>JAQFVO010000794.1 GCA_027942505.1 Endozoicomonas sp.
ACGAACGCAACATTCGTTGTTATGATCTCAGGCTCAAGCTGCCTGGTTAAATTTTTAATAAAAATATTTCTGGTACCATTGATATCACGATCAACAGTAAAGCCATTACCCTTTATTACTTTTGAAGCTCCAAGCCTGTCATCAATCGATCCATCCCATGAGCGGGTTTTTGATGTGTAGGCTTCGTTGCAATCCACGACATGTTTGCCATATTTTTTGCCATACCACTTCAGGCGCAGCTTAAATCCATAATGATTTAAGTCAAGCATTTGACGACAGGTGTTACGCCGTATGGTTCGAACACTGCTGTTTTTCCTTGTGATCATGCCTCTTGTGGCAAAGATGGGCAAAAATATAACGTCGTAGCGGGAGACCAGCTCGAATGCCAGACGATTATGCAAATCCAGAATAATGTCGTCTTTTTTACATTTGAGACGGTTGATCTCATGGTCACAATGAACAATGCGATCTCTTGCCCATTGCGGCATCTCTAAAAATATCATGCCTTTTTGTCGCTTCAATATTTTTTGCTTTTGCCCAAGCAGTCGATCTACTCGCTTCATTAACGGGAAAAGTTTTTCTTTGGCAATACTTTCACCGGCAATCAAAACATCCTGGTCACTAAAACAGGTGGCAAAGGTTCGAACTCCGGGATCAACGCCAACACACTTCACCGTACCTTGGATATCGGTATTCAGCTCAATGTGTTGCTGGACCTGCATAAACCAGCGTCCCTTGTCGTACGTGATAATACACGACTTACCAATCGCTTCGTCCGGTATGCTTTCTGTCAGGTGGATTTTACCCAGCGCGTTGATGCATGGGTGCTGGTTTTTCGGCAGTCGGTCAATGGAGAATGAGTGTTTACTCCCCTTGCGGCTTTTGAACCGGATTTCAGCAAAGCCCTCTTGTGCTCCTTTTTTTGCTTCTCTCTCTCCTTTGTGTTTTTTGTTCCCGGCGCAGACAGCTCTGAATGTTCTTGCTGCCGCCAACGTGCCGTTATCAGAAATTATTGAATTGTATGCACGACCTCTGTTTCTTTGTTCTTCTTCTACCTGAGCCTTAATAGAGGGGCGCATGTTGATGAATCGGCCATGCGCATCTTTATACTGATTGTTACGGAAACGCTCCACGGCCAGATTGTAAGAGCGCCGGTATAAGGCCAACGCATCTTGATAGGCGGACTCGTTTTCCGGGTAAAATCTAATCTTTTTTGAGGCGATGATCCTGACACCTTTCAGCGGAACGTTTTCCGTAGTGGCTATTGCAGAACGAGGTAATGAAACCGATAAGCTCTTGGGTGTCGAAGGCTTCCGTGGAACTATCCGGGTCATCCAGGATGTCGATTCGGCCACCTGATAATTCAATGAGCCACTTGATGAGCTCGAATCCTGATCTTGCGAGTCGGTCTTTTGTGGTAACCACAACAAGGGTTGGATTCCCGAGCATTGCGGATTCCAGAATGGTTTGCAGTCCTTTTCGTTTAAAGTTGAAAGCGCTGGCAATGTCACTGAAAAATTCTGAGTCAGGATACTTGTTGAGCAAAAGGGACTTCTGCATGTCAATGCTGGATTTTTGTCTGGCAGAGCTGACTCTCGCATAGGCTATTTTTCTCTGACGGTTAAGCAGTAGTGACCACCGCTTGTTTGCATCACTTGGTCATAATAGCCACTTTTGATTCTTCGGTGTATTGTTTGGGTCGTGACGCCTTCAACCCTGGCAAGTTTGGTTGTTGATACCCACAAATGCAACTTCTCCCTGGTGGCTCTGTCGATATTTTATCCCAAAGATGTTGCGATTGTTGCTATCTTTACGAGCAGTTTTCCGATTAGGAACCGGATTTGCTGGAACGGGCGGTGCGTCCTCAGATGCTGGAAAGTCAATTGGAGTCTGCTTATCCTGAGCAAACGATCAGTATCGTCGAAATACAGGCTATGTCCGTTCCACTGTAGTGGAGTGTTATTCAGGGTATGATCGTGGTGTTTCATCGGTAAGGCGTATGGAAAACGCGATCATTTCAGCTTGGTAAAAAGACTATGAGCGATAAGGCTTATAGGCAGGAGCTGGGCACCCGTCAGCAAGAGATGCTGCTGGTTCTGGATGAACTCCATGATGATTTGGGGAGCTGGAATAACCGAGATATACTGGCCGCCCAACGGGCATTGGTTCTGATTGAAAGTCTTATTGTGCTTGCCCGTTATGTGTACCAGAACCGGTATGGTATTACCGTGACAAGTCACGGGTGGCCATTGGTGGTCTGCATAACAAGCGTGACCTGAGTGAGCCTGATTTTCAGCTGGCCGTTCGCATGATCGGTTTCCGGAATGTGCTGGTTCATGACTATCTGGATGTTAACTGTGCCATTTTGGAAGCCATTATCCAGAAGCAGCTGTATAAGGATGTACGGCGGATTGCGCGGGATCACTTTGTTCTTGGCGCTGCCGGGTCTGTTTCTAATAAACGAATTTAATTGGGTCTGGTTAGTCAAAAGTTCGAGCGATGAAGGAGTGTGTGTGGGATCTGAAAGGACAATCTACCCGGTATTGCACGAAAGAGCCCTTCAGTATCACTGTGGTTGTACAGCCAAGGCTAGCTATCATTAGCCAACGTCGTATTGTGCTACCGGACCAAACCAGGTTTAGTCTTGAGATAGCACCCTGTTACGCTCACCAGTGCGTGGCAAGTTTTACTATCTGCATCTGGGGATAGAAATATACAGTCATCGTGACATGGGAAATCCATGAGAGTGAGTCTGCTGATCATGCCGCACAGATGATTACCAAGGCCTGCATTAGCAGCCGGGCAGTTAAGTCAGACTGTGTGAGTTGTGGCAACAACTACGTTGACAAACACCAATTCAGAGATTAACAAAAACGGATGTTCAGACAGTTTTGAGAAAAAAAACACTCTTTCCAATCATTAAATATATGGGTGTACTGTTTTAATCATCCTGCCACCATCGTATAACCAGTGCGAAGATTGAACCTTTCAATGGTGTTATAAGACGTGTTCATAAGGCCTGTGCCTACAATGAACTGGAATACTTTTACTTGAAATTCCGTCAGAAGGCCCAGGTCAGCCAACCTGCAAAAGTGACAGATTAATTGCGCAAAAAATCCTCTCAAATAATGCCAATACTGTCAGTTCGTCTACTATCCCCGCTGAGACCTTGCAGTTTGTCGGCATAATTTGTCC
>JAQFVO010000795.1 GCA_027942505.1 Endozoicomonas sp.
CTAGCCCGGATATTTCATAAACTGCCTCGAATCTCGCGCAGGACTTTGTTGAGAAACCGACCATAAACAGCAGTGTCGGGTTTTCTCTGCTAGGCTCCCACGAATCTGCCGCCTAGCCAAATAGTCTAATGAATGCATCTTTAGCCAGCACGGTAAATACACTTGAAAACATGGCCATAGGATCGGAGGCTATGGAACTTGACGACAAGTGCCAGGTATGTCAGCAAGCACTGTTTGGCCGTATGGATGTTTTCATTGCCAGTTGTCAACACCACTACCACAAGAGATGCCTGTCGCGATGGCAGAAAGAGGTAGATGTTGCCAAACGCACAATTTGCCTGGCCTGTGGCAGTCAGACCCTGCCGGAGGGGGTATCATCCGGTCCCGGTGCCAATGAGCCTTTGTCTCTCAGTGAGACGTGGCCCCTGCAAGTCTGTCGAGACAATGATGTGCAAGCGCTGAGGCAAATGCTGGCAAAAGACCCCGGCATGGCTGACCAGCTATTTCACTCAGCCCTGGCTGGGCGGAATTCAACGCTGCTCCATGTGGCTGCCGACAGTGGCCACGAGGCGTGCATTCAGGCTTTGCTCGATGTCGGGGCAGACGTCAACAACACCGCTGTGGACCAGGGAGTAACGCCCGTATTGCTTGCTGCCAATGCCGGTCACATCGGTTGCGTCCAGCTACTGATCCGTCAGGGCGCCAGGCCCGATGAGCCAACAAAAAGCGGCTGGACTTCGTTACAAGGTGCGGCTAGAAGGGGGGATTACCAGTGCCTGCTGGTCCTGCTTGAGGCTGGGGCGGATGCCATGCAGTGCACTGCCAATGGTTGGACTCCCCTGCATGGCGCTGCCCGCAGCGGCAGCAAACAGTGCGTGGAGGCACTACTTGCCCGTGGGGCTGATGTAGCTGCCCGCACGGCAGAAGGCTGGAGTCCACTGCACAACGCCATGCGGTCGGACTGTATTGAGTGTGTTCAGGAACTGGTAAACCACGGTGCAGACATCAACGCCAAAACCGGTAATGGCAAAAGCCCACTGGACATAGCCGTAGCCGCTGGGCAGGGTTGGGAAGATGCTGTGCGCTATCTGCTCCTTAAAGGGTGCAGCACAGACATCACAAAAGGCTGGAATCCGGTGCTTTTTGCCGCCAATTACAACCGCACTGGCTGCCTGCAGGCGTTGATCAGCCATGGACTTGATGTCAATGTGCGCCTCAAAAATAACCAGACCCCTCTGCATTTGGTCGCTAAAAGAGGGTTTATTGAGTGTGCTCATGTGCTGGTTGAAGCTAAGTCAGATGTTAATGCCGTGGACGAAGCTGGCTGGACCCCTCTGCACATCTGTGCCCGATTTGGTACGAGAGAGGTGCTGGCATTGTTGTTGCATCAGGAGGTCGCCATTGAAGCTGTGACTGTGAGGGGGGAGACGCCGCTGCATGTGGCGGCTATGTTCGGCCAGCTCGATATTGTCCAGGCGTTGGTGGACAGGGGGGCAAACGTCAATGCAGCAAGCCGCACAGGTGACACCCCTGTGCA
>JAQFVO010000801.1 GCA_027942505.1 Endozoicomonas sp.
TTATCGATAAAATGGTTCAGGCTGCTGTCCAGCCAAAGCATGCCATAATTCCAGGCCAATGCCATACCGAGACCGGCAATGCCCTTAACGCTCGCAATGGCGTCGTAGTCGTTCACTTGCGGGATTACTTGCCAGTCCACTAACACGATGACGGATGCAGTCAGGATGTCCTGACAAAACTTGATAGAGCTTCTGGGAAAGCGGTTCAGAAGTCCCATAACAACCTGAGCAGGTATGCGCCGCACATTCAGGCCGGCCCAGCGGCCTGATTGCTGCGATGTCTGTTGAGGTAGCTGTTGTGCAGGATTCGACAGGCGATACCCATGCTCTACGATCAGCGATGAGTCCACCGCGAATTCCTCCGATAATTCAAAGTGGTGTCTTTCAACCGAGTAAACGCTCAGCGGCGACTACAAAATCTTTTAATCTGACTATGCCAGCAACAAAAAGTTCCGGTTATTGTTGCTTAACCGAAGTATTTCACCAGTAAGTGGGTTCAATGGCGGGGCCAGCGGTGGTGACAAAAACAATAAGGCACAGTGGCAATTTGTGAAACACGCTTTCTATCAAGAGCCATCATATTCAGGCAGGCATCAGAGCAGCCGAAAAATCGCTGCAGCCTGATCTCAGTGCGGTTATTGCTTCAGCAAACCAAACACCACCCGCGCAAACCCTCTGGCCAACTCCGGATTGGAAAGATACTGCACCATCATCTCCTGATGCGCTTCACTGCTCTCCATCACCGCATCATCAGTGGCCTGGGGGAAGTCTCCCAGCAGCGCCTGCTCCGCCGTATTGTTGGCAATCTGCTTCATCACCACAGCGTTCTCAGCCAGTTTATCGCGCACGGTGCAGGCGTAGTTGATCATATCCTTGTCAGTCAGATTATCGGTGACAAAAAGATCATTCAGCCGCTCCAGAATCTGCGACATAAACGCTTCTTTCTTGTCTTTTGCCTTGGCAGAACCGATATCATTGCCCGGCTCCAGCTTGTCGTCTGCGCTGTCTTCTCTCAGCTGAAGATGCTGCTCCCGAATTTGCGACAACCGGTAATGACTCATCTCCACATTGGTCAGGTCAATATCATCCTCATCCACCCGACACTCGCGCAGCAACGGGCGCAGGAAGCGGGCAAACAGGCTGAGTTTTTCCAGTTCCAGATCGTCGTACTCCACAATCTGGGACATAAACTCATAAAACCGGGTAAAGCTGCCCAGGTCTTTTTTGAAAATCTCCAGCCGGTCTTTCTCCCGCTTGCACTCTTTCAGGCTGTTTTGTGCATTGGCTAACAGCACCGCATCGTTGGTTGCGGCTTTGGTGCGCTCGAAGATTTTCCGGGTTTCCTGATACGCATCCACGGCAGAGCTGTACCGTTTCTGCCAGCGCTCCACCGCCGGTTTACAAATATTGCTGATGGCGGCATTGCTCTTGTTGTTACTGAGGAAGGCAGCACAGAACTTTTCCACCTCGTTCCAGGTAAAGATGCCGCTCTCGCGCAACTTGTTGAACAATACAAAGAGTTTATCCGGGTCGGAAACATCCGACAGCTGTGCCGTCTGATAGTAAGGCTGGAACGATACCAGAATCTCCTCCGGCTCATTGACAAAATCCAGCACAAAAGTACCGCCTTCCTTTTTGCCCGGATAGGTTCGGTTCAAACGGGACAGGGTCTGCACACACTCCACGCCGCCCAATGGCTTGTCCACGTACATGGCGCAAAGCTTGGGCTGGTCGAAACCGGTCTGGAACTTATTGGCCACAAGCATGATCTGGTAATCCATGGTATCAAACGCCTTACGCATCTCCCGACCTTTCAGGCCCGGGTTCATATTTTTCTCAGTAAACTTCTGATCCAACAATGCTGCGCTATTCGGATCGTCTTCTGAAAACTCCACCTCACCGGAGAACGCTACCATTACCTGAATGGAGCTCTTTTCTTCCTCCAGATACTTATCAAACGCCAGCTTATAACGCACCGCTTCCTTACGGGAACTGGTCACCACCATTGCTTTCGCCTGCCCATGGAGCAGCCCCATCACATGGGTTCGGTAGTGATCGACAATCACCCGCACTTTCCGCGAGATGTTGTAATCGTGCAGCCGAACCCAGCGGTTCAGCTTCACCTTGGCCTTTTTGCTGTCCACCTCCTCATCCGCCGCTGCCAGCTTCTGGGCAAGTTTGTAGGCCACTTTGTAGTTGGTGTAGTTCTTCAGCACATCGAGAATAAAGCCTTCCTCAATGGCCTGGCGCATGGAGTAAACATGAAACGCGACCGGGATATTCTTGATCGACGGCGGTGCTTCCGGCTTCGGCAGGCGACCAAAGGTTTCCAGCGTTTTCGCTTTCGGTGTAGCGGTAAAGGCAAAATAGCTCAGGTTACTGTTATGCCGACGCGCTGCTACCGAAGCATTCAACTTATCTTCAGCAGAAAGTTCCAAATCTTTCGCCTCTCCATCCACCATCAACACCTGCTTCAACCGCTTGGCGGTATCGCCGGTTTGGGAAGAGTGGGCTTCGTCGGCAATCACCGCATAGCGACGCTGTTGCAGGCTGACGCTATCGGCAATGGCATCGAGCACAAACGGAAAAGTCTGGATGGTGACAATAATAATCGGCTGAGCGGTTGCCAGCGCTTTGGCCAGCTTCTCGGATTTGGAGCTGCCTTCCCCCTCCTTGTTATTGATGCGCCCCACCACCCCATCAGCGTGTTCAAACTGGTAGATGGTGTCCTGCAACTGGCTGTCGAGCACCGTGCGGTCGGTAATTA
>JAQFVO010000832.1 GCA_027942505.1 Endozoicomonas sp.
GGGTATCGATCTCAAAAAACTGGTGTTTCAGCCAAAAAAAATTGGCTCTGAGTGCAGACCGCAGGTCATAGAGCACATCTAGCCGCTTGCTATCGCCCGTTTTTCCCGGCACCTCAGCCACCACAGACTGACAGTACTCAAGCAGCCATGGCCTGGAGACTCGTTGGTTCAACTCCTTGACCATGTCCAGCTGTTCGCTCCTTTTGAAGAAGAATGCCAAAAAAGAAAACAGATTACATCGCTGTCGAGCGGGCAAATCCTGCCAGCAAAACCGCTCCAGATAGCGTTCATCCTGCTGACACAGCAGAGCGAACTGCTCAGCTATGGCAAAAAACGTCTTACCAACGCCGGGAATGACACCCGATAACGCATTGACAAAACACTCATGCAGACGAGACAAGAAGCCAGGTACAATGCCCTCAAAGATCAGCGACAGGAATATGATGGCAGGCGCATCATCAGGCTGAGACAGGAGCACCCTGAATGGCGCTGCCAGAAAAAAAATGTCCTGCGCCCGCGTGATGGACTCTGGCCCTTGTGCCATCATCTTCTGAAACTGCACAAACTCCCTCCTGGAAACCCGTGCACTGGGCCAGGCTTGTCTGGTCAGCAGTATGTCCCTTTGATGCTTCATCATGCAGTTATAAAAGACTGACTCTTTGATATTGCCCAAATAGGCAAAACTGCGAAGACACTCCTGCCACTGGCTGTCAGTAACATGGGCCGCAAGAGAAACCCGACTGTTGCCAGCAGGCGAGAGTTGCCGGGCTTTAAGCTGTCTGCCCTTTTCAGCATCAGTTGAACCGGTGAATGAGGAAACAGCAGAACGCTTGTCCACCTCCGTACCAGCGCCACGTTGACCAACACATGGATGTTTATTGCGTTTGTCATGCTTATGTCGACCTCTACGGTAGGAAACGACCTTCCACTGACCGTCATCGCTGTCCTCTGCAGGTGACTGTTGCAGGGGTTGTTGCAGAGGTTGTTGCAAGGAAAGCGAATGTTGATCGTCACAAGAGACATCGAGACTGGCCACACAACCACGCTGGTTAATCGCTTTCATTACTGCAAGAGATGCAGCGGTGACAGGTATCGTGTTAACCGGCAACTGACTGTGCCCATCTGCCGGCAATGAGCTTTGACAAACAACAGACGAATATACAGAAGCCTGTTGTCCATTTGACCGTGTGGAGTCCATACTCAGCAATCCTTATCATTAATTTATGACTCTCGGATCACTGCTGTTTTTTTTAGTTCCCCGTCTTGGAAACGGAGGGTAACGCTTCTTTCTGTTCAGGGGATAATTCCTAAATCACGGGCAAACTTTCGAGTCCAAAAGCGAATCCATAAGTGACCGGAAAGTAGGTACTGAAAGTCTTAGTGCCCCCA
>JAQFVO010000887.1 GCA_027942505.1 Endozoicomonas sp.
GTCAGAAAATAGAACCAATGCTGATGGTGATACTGGCAGGTTCAGAAGAAAGCTAACGACTTCAGGGGATATTCAGGAGGCTCTTTGCTTTTGGCAATGAATAATCGTCTGTCTTTCTTACTGACGGCATAGATGGCAGATGCCGTTGATTATTTGCTGTGCCTGAATGCAGGGTTCTTGCTGTAAAGCTTCATTTTTGCCAAGACTGCGGAAAATAGCAGTTGCCAGGATTTCTTGCAGTTAACAAAAACCTATCTATAGTCGCTCAAACCTATTCAAATTGAGTAAGTTTTATTGTGAGCAACCGTTACTCCATCTCTCATGCTGCTGACCCTCTCCACTCTGCGTCGCTGGCTGGCTTGTGGAAAACTCGTACCTGAGCGCATTGCCGGGGGGGGGGGGCAGCGACGTTATAGCGCCAGTCAGTTGATGACGCAACAGCCTCCATACCTCCAGCGCAAGACGGTTGCCTACAGCCGGGCTTCCTGTCATGACCAGAAAAAGATTTGGAACGGCAGCAGGAAATTCTTTTGCTACACTGCGCTTCCAGAGGCTGGCAGTACCAGATCACCAGCGATCGGCAACGGCATGAACTGTCACAAAAAAGGCTTGCGATAGCTGCTGAACCTGATTGTTTTCAGCCAAGTGGAACGCTTGGTCGTCACCCACAAAGACCACTCGCTGCGATTCGTCGCGGAACTTGTGTTTGCCTTATGTGTAGCACGGAACTGCGAAGTGGTTATCATCAATCAGAGTGATCTGCCTTCCTTTGAGGGGGCCGGCCAACCGGAAGAGCTGGCACAGGATGTGCTGGAGATTATCACCGTATTTTCTGCTCGCCTTTACGGCAGCCAGAGTCGCAAAAACCAGCAGTTGACGGAGAAGTTGACCAGCGTTGTAGCGGATGCCGGACAGCCATGAGCGAAAAAGACCCGTTTCTGAAGGACGGCCTGTCACTGACCTTCCAGACTCGACTGAACATCTCCGCAGCCAGGATGCCGCCCTGTCCGCTATCGCCGAGTTAATGTCGTCTATTGAGCGTAGGTTATATACTCAGTGGCGTGCGGGATATTCACTGGCTTCCCTGAAGAACAAGACCATTGCCTTTTATCAGATCCCTGCTCGGCACTTCAATGCAGTGAAAGCCGGCCTTGAGGGTAAGCTTCGTTCTGTCATGACCAACCTGGGGAACACCAGAGACAGTTACCAGCGCCGCATCAAGGCATAGCAACAGCGCATACAGAAACAGACAAAGGCGCTGAACGAAGAAGAAAATCCTGCAAAACGCGCTCAACTGCGCTTCGGCCTGCACCAATCCAAACGACGACTGACAACCCTCAAAACACGCCAGCTGGGCATACAGCACAGGCTGGAAAACAATGACCCGGCCATCTGCTTTGGCTCAAAAGCCCTGTTTAAAAAACAGTTCCACCTGGAGCAAAACGGCTATTCCAGTCACAGCCAGTGGCACCATGACTGGCAGGATGCCCGGCAATCACAGTTTTTTATCGTGGGCAGCAAGGATGAGTCTCACGGCTGCCAGTTGTGTGCCTTGACTCAAGCCAAAGACGGCTCCCTGACAGCTCGCTTGCGGATACCGGATGCCTTGACCCCCAGGGATGGGGGAACTCCCACCAAGCGCCGGGAGCGCGACTGGAAGGCCAGTGAGCACGGCCAGTCCCTTGAGCTGACCAATATCCACTTTGCCCATGGCGGTGACGTTATCAATGCAGCGCTTGAAAATAATCAACGATGACAGTCGTTTAGCTTAAAAGCTGGTCGGGAACAGTTTGGTGACCTTTATAAACACTATGGCCAGGCACTATCCTTTCGGTTTGTCCGTGATAAGAAGGGCTGGCGGTTGCTGGTGACAACGGCAGCGTTACGGGGCTGTCCTTGTACCCGCCCGGAAGCGGGTGCCATGGGGCTGGATATTAACCCGACCACCTGGCCCTGGCACTGATTGACCGCCATGGTAACCCCGTGAACAAGTGGACCATTCCCTGCCATACCTTTGGCAAGACTTCAGAACAGCGTCGGGCGGTGATTGGTGACGCCTGCAAGCAGGTGGTTGAACTGGCAAAACAGGCCGGAGTGCCACTGGTGATGGAACACCTGTCGTTCCAGAAAAAGAAAGACGAACTGGAAAAGAGTCACTCGGCCCGCTATGCCCGGATGCTGCCTGGACTGTCATATGACCAGATTCATAAGACACTGGCCAGTCGTGCTTACCGTGAAGGTGTCGGTTTGACCAGAGTCAACCCAGCTTACACGTCAGTAATAGGCCGAACAAAATTCAGTGGCCAATATGGTCTGTCGGTGCACCATGGCGCAGCTGTGGCCATAGCCCGGCGTTATTTCCGGTTTTCTGAGCGATTGCCCCGTGGTTCCAAGCCAGGCTATGGGATGACAGGGCGGGCCATGTCGCCTTGCCGTTACCAGAGGATAACGGCAAGCACGTATGGACTCGCTGGGCGATCCTGCGCAGGAAGCTGGTAGCGGCTCTTGCAGCGACCAAAGCGATCGAAGCATCCACCGACCCTGTTGGCAACGGGGGGTTGTGTGAGGAAGAGA
>JAQFVO010000934.1 GCA_027942505.1 Endozoicomonas sp.
CGGCAAAAGATCTTAGCCTGCCCTTATCTTTTCCATTACTTTGACTGTGGTATAGTGCCCGGATTTCTCACGATAGCTGAATGCTCTTATGTCTCATACTGTGGAAACCGATGTGGTGATCGTGGGCGGTGGTATCGCCGGTCTGTGGCTGTTTCGCACCCTGCACAATCTGGGCTACAAGGCGGTATTGCTGGAGCAGGACGCCCTCGGTGGTGGTCAGACCATCAAGTCTCAGGGTATTGTTCACGGTGGCACCAAATATACGCTTACCGGACAGTTGACCAATGCTTCCCAGGCTATTGCCGGTATGCCAGAACGGTGGCGCAATGCCCTGGCAGGCCGGGGAAAAACCGGTGACCCCGATCTGCACACGGCGCATATCCTGTCGAACTACCACTATCTCTGGTCTCCGGGCGATATCGGTTCTCGTCTGACGTCTTTCTTTGCCAGTAAAGCAGTGCGCGGTCGGGTTGATGTCCTGAGTAAGGCGCAGTTTCCAGCCATCTTTCAACACGACGGTTTTCGCGGCAAGGTATATCAGCTCAATGAAATTGTCCTGGACATCGCTACCGTTACTCAGGCGCTGGTACACGGTCTGGAAAGCCAGACCATCAAAGTGGACTGGAGTGAGCAGGGTAATGCACGACTATTGACTGATACTAAGGGTAATATTGAGGCCATTGAATTAACCAGCAGTCTGAGCCAGACAGTACTGCTCAAAGCTCAACGTTTTGTTTTGACCGCCGGCGAAGGTACCGAGTCACTGCTGAACACTCTCGGGATCAGCAAGCCTCAGATGCAGGTTCGCCCCCTGCACATGGTGATGGTGCGCCACCGCCATCCCGAGCCGATCTACGCTCACTGTCTTGGCACTACGCCGCTGCCGCGGATGACCATCACCAGCCATCCGGATACCGATGGTCGATGGGTATGGTATCTCGGTGGCGGTATTGCTGAAGACGGGGTTAAACAGTCTCCCGACGAGTTGATTGCCACGGCAAAAAAAGAGCTGCAAGCCCTGCTGCCGTGGGTCGATCTGTCACACGCTGAGTGGGACACGTTACGCATTAACCGTGCCGAACCAAAACAGAACCGGCTGCTGCGTCCGGATGCCGCTTTCTGCCAGGCGGTAGGCAACAGCATAATTACCTGGCCGACCAAACTGGCATTGGCACCTGACTTGTCTGATGAAGTTATCCGACGGCTGCAAACTGACCATATTAGCCCATCTACAAACGACACTTTTCAATTACCTGACGGTCTGCCGCAACCAGAAATCTGTCCAAACTTCTGGCAGACGTGTTTTGGTCATGGCACTAACGGAGAGCCATGATGAATTGGCATCTGGACAAAACCACCATTGCCGGTACCGGTATTGAAGTCTCACCGCTGGGCCTGGGAACGGTCAAATTTGGCCGTAATCAGGGCGTCAAGTACCCTGCCCTGTTCACCATACCCAACGATGGGGAGGTACTGAGGCTGCTTGACCTGGCGCACGAGCTGCATAAACCTGCTTGATACCGCCCCTGCTTACGGCACCAGCGAGGAACGGCTCGGCACACTGTTTGCCCGGCACAAAGGGCTAAGGGAGCGATGGGTAATTTGTGGCAAGGTTGGCGAGGAGTTTAGTGCCACTGAAGACGGTCAGGGGCAATCGTACTTCGATTATTCTGAACAGCATATTCGCTTTAGTGTTGAGCGCAGCCTGAAACGTCTGAACACCGACGTCATTGAGCTGATGCTGATTCACTCCAATGGCGAGGATTGCCATATCATTGAGCAATCGGGCTGTCTGGAAGTCTTGGCGGCACTGAAAAAAGAGGGAAAAATCCTTGCCTCTGGCATGTCCACCAAAACGGTGGCAGGCGGGATTGCCGCACTGCAACAGGCCGATGTGGCGATGGTCACCTATAACCTTAACGAACGCGGTGAGAAACCCGTTCTGGATTATGCTCAGAGCAACAGCAAGGGTATTTTTATTAAAAAAGCCTTTGCCAGCGGCCATGCCTGCCTCGCCGGCGAGGACCCGGTGCTGGCCAGCCTGAAGCTGGTATTTGCCCACCCTGCCGTCTCTTGCGCTATTGTTGGCACCATCAACCCGAACCACTTGCAACAAAACGTAGCAGCGTGTTTGAGCGCGCTGAGCGAAAAGTCCACCAGCCCGGCTTTGGAATCGTCCTGAAATAATTTCCATGACGCATCCCGAAAAAGCCCAACCGTTTGTGCTTTTGCGGGCAGCGGGAAGCGCCCTGAAAAGGTGGAAGTTATTTCAGAACCCCCCCTAATATCCCTCAATACGAGGCTACAGCTAATACGTCATCTGACGTATTAGCTGCTCTGGCTCATCAGACAGTCTGCGCCTCATCGGTGTCACGAATTTTTTCCACAATGGCTGTGGTGGAGCAGTTATCGAGAAATGCCAGCACCTTCACCTCACCGCCGTACTCATGCACTATAGGGGCTCCGACCACTTCATCCAGCGTGTAATCCCCGCCTTTGACCAGCACTTCAGGTTTTATGGCACGAATCAGGTCTTCGGGAGTATCTTCATCAAAACTCACTACCCAGTCGACCGCCTCCAGGCCCGCCAGAACCGCCATACG
>JAQFVO010000960.1 GCA_027942505.1 Endozoicomonas sp.
CTCAGTTTACCCTGCGTAGCCGGGAAAACTACGAGTACCCGGCACTGATCGGCGCCCGTTTCCTGGAAAAACGCGCATTGGTGGATGTCGCTACGGAATACGCCACGGACAAGCGACAGCACTGAGCACCCTGAAAAGTAATGACTACTGCGGTGCTAATGCCAGTCTGCCATCGTCGTTAATGAAACGAACGCCACAAAAAATAACCAGTTCAGTCAATACGCACCTCTATCGGCGCTACTGGGCTTAAGACCATCGACTACAAATATTCGCCAGTAAACTCTGGGCAGATACATAATCAATGATGTATGCCCAGCGACGGGATTGAACGACGCGGTCGCGCCCTTCGGCCTCGCAAGTGTGTGTATTCTTTCCTGACTTAGCCCAGTCAGGCTACCGTTTTCGTGCATCCTGACGAGTTGAGCAGTGACTTCAGGAATAAGTATGAGGGAAACCATGAAAGGTCGTTTTCAGCTTGGCGTGATGATCACTTTACTGATCCTCGCAGGCTTAGGCTTGACTCTGTACAAACACTTTGTGCTGGGCTTCCCGCTGCTGGGCAAAGACACGTCAACCGTTTGGAGTATTGAAGCCTGGGTCAGCTTCAAAGCTCAAGGTGGCACCGCACAGGCCAGCCTGACCCTGCCTGACCAGCAATCCGACGTCTGGATTATGGACGAGTCATTTGCCTCCCCGGGCTACGGTATTAACCAGATCAATGATGGTGGTCAGCGTCGTGCAGTCTGGAGCATTCGTAAAGCCAACGGTCGACAGGACTTGTTCTACAAAGTAAGGCTGCGACAGCAACCAGGTGGCCCCACGGTTAATGATCAACCAGAGCCGTTTATCACCCCTGTTCTGCCTGAACCATACCAGACTGCGGCCCAGAGCCTGCTCAACACTGTCACCGAGGGCTCCGCCGACGCCAGCAGCTTTGCCGGTACGTTGCTGAGCCACTTTAATGCCAGCAAGCCTGACCAGAACGTTAACATGCTGCTCGGCATGGTGGAGGAAGGTGTTAAGGCGCCTGACTTACTGATTAATCTGTTGCATATGGCCAATATCCCCGCCCGTATCGTTCGCGGATTGCAATTGGAAGACGGTCGTCGTCGACAGCCCATTGTCGACATGATCGAGGTATACGACGGTGAAAATTGGCAGCTGTTTGACCCAAGGACCGGCCAGAGTGGTAATGCCGAAAACTTTTTCCTGTGGCAGCGAGGTGCAAAATCCCTGCTCGATGTCATGGGTGGCATCAATTCTGACGTCAATTTTTCCATCATTTCCCAACAAATACCGACGCGGGAGCTGGCCCTGACTCAGGCCACCCAAGAACAGGCGGCGCTGATCGACTTTTCCATTTATGCATTGCCACTGGAGGCACAAAACGCCTTCAAAATCATTTTGCTGATCCCTATCGGCGTCCTGGTGGTGCTGTTTATGCGCATCATCGTTGGTCTGCGCACCTCCGGGACTTTTATGCCAGTTCTTATTGCCATGGCTTTTTTGCAGACCCAGTTACTGCCAGGACTGGTGATTTTCATCTCGCTGGTCTCCATCGGCCTGTGGATTCGTTCCTTCCTGAGCCAACAGAATATGCTGCTTGTGGCGCGCCTTGGGGCAGTTATTATTGTCGTCATTCTGTTAATGGCGGCCATGAGCATTCTCAGCTGGAAACTGGGCATCACCCAGGCACTGACCGTCACCTTCTTCCCGATGATCATTCTTGCCTGGACCATTGAGCGGATGTCTATTCTCTGGGAAGAAGAGGGTCCGGGCGATGTTTTGAAAGAAGGCGGTGGTAGTCTTTTGGTAGCCACCCTGAGCTATCTTTTGATGTCCAGCCGTATTGTCGAACAACTAACGTTTAATTTCCCGGAACTGATGCTGACACTGCTCGGCATTGTCCTGCTACTGGGCCAGTACACCGGTTACCGTCTGTTGGAGCTGAAGCGGTTTTACCCACTGGTGCGTGCTGCAAGGCAGCCGCGTTGATCGTCACACGCTGGTATTGAAGGTGGGTTACTCATGGCATGGTTAAGCAGTCTAGTTAACGCGGCGCTGGAAAAATGCGCCGTTACCACACCGGCGCAGCTCAGGGCCACAGGCATCCTGAGCATGAATTGTCGCAATCTGAACTATATCTCACGCTACAATCCCAGGCACCTGCTCCCCCTGGTAGACGACAAACTGACAACAAAACGGATGGCAGAAAAGGCCGGTGTTGAAGTCCCGAAACTGATTGCTGTGATTGAGTATCAGTCAGATATCCGCAACCTTAAAAGTATTCTTGCCCCGTTGCAGCAGTTCGTTATCAAACCGGCCAAAGGCAGCGGTGGCAAAGGGATTCTGGTCATTACCGGACGCGATGGTGAACACTTCATCAAAGCCAGTGGCGACAGCCTCTCGTTTGATGCCATTAGTCGGGATGTGTCCAATATTCTCGGCGGACTGTACAGCCTCGGCGGCAAAACCGATTTAGCGGTGATTGAAAGCTTGATTCAGGCTGACCCGATTTTTAATGACTACAGCTTTGAGGGGGTGCCGGATATCCGCGTCATCGTCTTCCGCGGCTTTCCAGTCATGGCCATGATGCGCCTGGCCACCCGGGCATCGGATGGTAAAGCCAACCTGCACCAGGGCGCCGTGGGTGTTGGCCTGGACATTGCTACCGGCCACAGCCTGCGCAGTGTACAGCGCGGTCAGCCAGTCCGCCAGCACCCGGACACAGGCCACGATTTCACCGCCCTGAAGGTACCTCACTGGCACAAAATATTGAGCCTGTCGGCTGCCTGTTTTGAGATGACCCACCTCGGTTATCTCGGTGTCGACCTGGTGCTGGATAGAAATCTTGGCCCACTGATTCTGGAACTTAACGCCCGCCCGGGGCTGGCCATTCAAATTGCCAACGGGCAAGGCATTGAACCGAGGCTGAAAACTATCGAGGCGCTGCGTCAGCATGACCTGCCCATTGCCGAGCGTGTCGCGTTTTCGCAGAAGCACTTTGAGGCCCTGACCAGCGAGTCCTGACCGACACAGGACTTCACAGAGCTTCCGCCCCTGTGTAAAAATTGCAGGCACGACCTTTTCTTCGGGAAGGAGAAAGCCGAGTTGCTCTCCATAATAACAAGACACACGGCAACTGATTTGCCAAAAACCGTGCTGATTCTCTGGCTGCTGCTGTCAACACCATTGATGGCTGCCGACAACAATCAGCTCATCCAGGATCTGACCTTGGTACCAGCACAGCCGCCAGCATCGCTGTTTACCAGTTCTCAGTCATTAACCGACAGCGATTCACAATGGTATCGGCTTGATTTGTCGCCAGCACCCACAGAGGATTCGCTAGTGGTTTTTAACCATATTCCTGCTAAACGACTGGATGTGTTTATACCCAACGACGGCGGTTACCGGCTGAAAAAGATGGGTATTGATAGCACCTCAGTGGTATCCAGTGCCATCAAGATGCCACCCGGTGAGGCAGAATCCTGGTATCTGCGTCATACCACCACGCCACTGGTCACGCTCCAGCCACAATTGTGGCCAGCTTCTCTTTACACGGCCGTCTTGCAAAAGCAGCGTCTGGCAGTCAGCACCGTCCAGACTTTGCTGATTGTTGCCCTGATTGGCACCCTGATGGTTACTTTTACCAGAAGAACACCGTCATTTCGTCCATTGATCGGTCATATTGTGGCTGCCATTGCCCTGGTTCTGATGTGGCAGGGAGACCTGTTTCGTCTGCTCTCCTGGCCTGAAGATCCGGCGCGCTGGGTAATGTTTATGACTACCCTGGTGCTGGTCACCGGCACCGCCATTTACCGCCATCTTCTGCTGGCAGATAAACCGGTAACCAGTAATGCCATGCTGGCGTTGAGTGTACTGACGGTGGCAACAGCGACTTACGGGATCGTACTACAGGTGCCGTTGGCCATGAGTGCAACAGGAGTCCTGCTGTTGACCAGCGCCTGCTGGATTGCCATGGCGTCCTTGAAAGATCAGCCAAAAACCGCTCTCCCTCTCGTCCTGACCACATTGCTACTGGTTACACTTGGCTTTTCGCCAATCAATCTGCCCTCGTTGCCAGAGCTACTGCTACTCGGTCTGCACGCTTCAGTGTTACCGCTGCTTTGCTGGTCCGTATACCAGCGCGGGCAGCGGGGCAGAACCATCAATGTCACCAGTGCAAAATACAGCAATCGTCGTATTTTTACCGACGCCCTGCGCCAGCATCTGGCCAAGCCCGATACGCCCCTTGCCGTGTCTGATCTCAAACAGCTCATCCTGACCACAGCTCAGAGCGCGCTGCCCGCGACACCGGCCATGATAGTGCACCAGCAACAGGGCGAATGGCACACCACCCCCGGGGAAGGCGCTGACAAAGCCGCCAGCAAACTCAATAGCCGGCTGCCGGCCATTGAGACGGATTTGCTGCGGGTAATCTGTAACGATGCTCAAACCAACATCAACTTCAAATACGGCGATGGAACGGTGTACTGGCTCCTGCCCCTGAGCATTGAAGCCGACGACAAAGTGCTACTGGTGCTGGCTCCGCACCGGCGTCAGCGCACTGACGGCAACTGGCGGATAGCCTGTGACATCAGCAGCCATGCCAGCACCGTGTTTCAGGTCAATCGTCAGTCCCTGTTCTGGCAGCGCGAAGCGAGTCTGGACGCCCTGACCGGGGTGCTCAACCGGCGGGCTTTCTACCGTGAGGCCGAGTCAGCAGTAAACCTGTGCACTGCAGCCTCACGGCCGTGCTGTGTTCTGTTTATGGACCTGGATAATTTCAAGCAGCTTAATGACCAGCATGGTCACATTGCTGGTGATGAAGCACTGCAACAGACCGCCAGGCTGTTTCGCAAGGCGCTCAGGCAGGAGGATTTACTGGGCCGGTTCGGTGGCGAGGAGTTTGTCGTGCTGTTGCCTGAGACGGAACCCTGGCAGGCCTTTGGGGTCGCCGAGCGCATCCGCAAGGCCGTCGCCCGTGAGCAACAGGTGCACGGAACCACAGTCAGTATCGGGATCTCGGCGCTGTCGGCCGATGTAGACTCGCTCGACAAGATGATCTCAGAAGCGGACGCAGCCATGTACCTGGCCAAACAACAGGGCAAGAACAGGACAACCATCAGTCCGCTCTTGCCAGATATGCCTGCCACCCAGTCAGAAGAGTCGGTTTAACCCATCAAGAGCCGCTACCCGGTAGGCCTCAGCCATGGTCGGGTAGTTGAAGGTGGTGTTGAGGAAGTAACGCAGGGTGTTGGCCTCGCCCTCCTGCCCCATCACCGCCTGACCAATATGGACAATCTCGGAAGCCTGATCACCAAAGCAGTGGATGCCCAGAACCTGCAGGGTATCGCGATGGAAGAGGATTTTCAGCATGCCCACCACTTCGCCGGTGATCTGCGCCCGGGCCAGCCGGGAGAAAAAGGCTTTGCCCACCTCATAGGGGACCGCCGCTTCGGTCAGCTCCTCTTCGGTCTGACCAAGGGAGCTGATCTCTGGAATAGTGTATATTCCGGTCGGCACCTCGCTGACAAAGTGCCATTCAGGACTGTTGCACAGGCGGGCCGCAGCAAAACGCCCCTGGTCGTAAGCGGCACTGGCCAGACTAGGCCAGCCGATTACGTCACCGGCAGCGTAAATATGGGAGACCGAGGTCTGGTAACTCTCATTCACCCGCAACTGGCCCCGGCTGTCTGGCGTCAAGTCGATCAGCTCAAGGCCCATATTCTCGGTGTTGCCGGCCCGGCCATTGGCCCATAGCAACATGTCCGCCTTCAGCCGTTTACCTGACTTAAGATGCAGAACCACGCAATCCTGCAACGTTTCAAGCTGCTGGAACTCCTCATTGTGGCGGATAATGACGTTCATTTTGCGCAGCTGATAGCTCAGGGCGTCGGAAATCTCTTTGTCTAAAAACGACAAAAGTCGTTCGCGAGTATCGATCAGGTCCACCAGCACACCAAGCCCGGAGAAAATTGACGCGTACTCAGAGCCAATAACCCCGGCTCCGTAGATGATCATACGCCGGGGTGTAGAGGACATTTCCAGGATGGTATCGCTGTCAAAGACCCGGGGGTGGCTGAAGTCGACGCCCGGCGGATGGTAAGGGCGAGAGCCGGTGGCAATAAGAAAGTGGGCACCAGTAATACGCTCACAATTGCCGCCCGATTCGGTAACCTCCAGAGTGTGCTCATCAAGAAAAACCCCATGGCCAAAATAGAGGTCAATCCGATTGCGGGCGTAGTACATGGTGCGTGACTGCACCTGTTTCTGAATCACCGACTCAGCCCGGTTAAGAACCTTGGGAAAGCTGAACCAGCGCGGATCACCGATCTCACGAAACAGCGAGTTGGTGTTAAAATCCATGATCTGTTTAACGGAGTGACGCAGCGCTTTGGAAGGAATGGTTCCCAAGTGGGTGCAGCTACCACCAACAAAGCTGTGCTGTTCCACCACGGCCACTTTTTTGCCCAGTTTGACGGCGTTCATGGCCGCCCCTTCTCCGGCCGGCCCCGAACCCAGGATAATCAGATCGTATTGACTCTCCCCCATTGTATCCCCCGGCTTGTGCTTTATTATCGTTGGCCCACAGTACCACATTCCAGGCCCTGCCGCTTCTGATGTCGGCCGGATGGGCCTGAAACCAAGGCAGTATCAGGACTTTTTACTGGCTGTAGCGTCGTAGAACAGGTCGTCGTTCATCTCCGACAGCGGGTCGGTTTTGTCGCCACCACCGCAGATAACGCAACCGTCCTTCAGGCCGAGGCTGCTCAAACCTCCACAAGACCCTTTGATCGGTTTATTGGCAAAGATAACACCTACTGACATGGCGGCAATAAGACCCAGGAAAGTAGCAAATGTAATCAGCAAGATTGTCATGGCTGATTCCTCCGTTGTGTTCTGATTAAAACGACAGTGATCAGATCTGCGGTACTATGTAAGGCTTAAATGCCTCACTGGTCACTGTGGCATAACCGTCATCGGTATAATAGGCAAATCGGGCGGCAATACCCAGACGATTAGCCAGTTCAAGACCCTCTTCATCACCAAGAACCATAAACATGGTGGCCAGGGCGTCAGCCCGGGCGGTGGTGTCGGCAATGACCGCTACCTCGGCAATCCGCTTGGCTTCTGGCCAACCGGTTAATGGATTGATGGTGTGGGAGTAGCGCTTGCCATCAACCTCGAAAAAGTTCAGATAGTCGCCAGAAGTGGCCAGTGCCTTGTCGACCGGTTCTACCAGGGCCGACAGGCCATTCTCCCCCATGCCTGGGCCAATAACCGCCAGACGCCAGGGGTTGCCATTGGGTTTAAGGCCCTGCACCATCACTTCACCACCCACTTCCACCATAAAATCGTCAATGCCCAGCTCGCGCAAGGCATCCGCCGCCTGATCCACACCGTACCCCTTGGCAATGGAGCTGAGATCAACAAACAGCTCCTTGTTACGGGTCAGGGTTGAATCATCCGGGCTGTCGTTCAGGCTCTGATAGCCCACGTGCGCCCGAGCCTGGTCAATGGCTGCCTGATCGGGAATCTGCCCCGGATACTGGCTATCCAGCCACTGGACAAATTCGGGCGCGTTCACCAGCCGACCTAAGTCACCACTGCCGGGCTGTGGTTGCTCACCCGGCCCAAAGCCCCAGAGATTAACCAGCGGACCGACGGTAATGTCGTACGCGCCACCGGACATTTCCGAGATGACCCGCGCTTCGCGCACCAGTTCGACGATGTCTGGCGAGATCTTAAACGGCTGCCCTACCGGCGCTCGGTTAAAACGCATCAACTCCGAGTCCTGTTTGTAGGTGGACATACGCTGATCCACATCGGCAAGCGCCGCATGCACAACACCGGAGACCTCTGGCAGCGGGTGACTGAACGGACGGGCCACATAACTGACGTTGTATGTTGTCCCCATCACCTGCCCCTGAAAGCTGTAAAGCCGGGGCCTTGTACTCAACACCAGGAACACCAACACCAGCACAATGCCGGGCAGCAGCATTCGTTTTAACGATCGGGAAAGCAAGTCAGAATCCTCGTGGCAAAACCATCAGCAGACCTGAAACAATCAGCCGCGTGAGTATGGTTTACGGCCGGATTCTAGCACTGGGTCAACTGATAATCATCAGGGATTACCAAGTTGTGTCGCAGGATTTGTCTGGTAATAACTTTCGGCTTTGTTACAGCCCGCCACCTGAACAGCTCATGCTTTTGCGGGCGGCGGGCAGCGGGAGGCGGGTAGCCAAAACCACCCTGATCACCACCATCTTTCTCATTGCCCATCGATTAATGTATTGATACGCTTGCGCGGTGGAGAGGACTTCTGGTCAGCATCAACTTTAGCCAGCAACCAACTCGTCAGCGCATTGTCAAACCATCTGCCTCCCCCGACCTTATAATAATCAGCCCGCCGCGGGCGGCAGTCATTTCACGGAGTCGTGACAATGAGCTTAAGTATTTTTGATCTGTTCAAAATCGGAGTGGGACCATCTTCCTCCCACACGGTGGGTCCTATGGTCGCCGCCAACCGATTTGTCGATGCCTTGCAGCAACAGGGGCATCTTGAACATACACACCGGATCGCCATCGAACTGTACGGCTCTTTAGCCATGACCGGTGCCGGCCACGCCACCGACACCGCCATTATGCTCGGATTAATGGGCCAGCAGCCGGATCAGCTGGACCCCGATCAGGGCACCAAAATGATTGCCCGGGTGCGTAAGGACCACGAACTCCCCCTGGCAGGTCAGTTCAACATCCCCTTCACCGAACAAGAGCATCTGCATTTTTATTACGGCCAGTCACTGCCCAAGCATCCCAATGGCATGACGCTGCGGGCCTTCGACCAGGCGGGGCTGGAGCTGTGGCACAACAACTATTACTCGGTCGGCGGCGGTTTTGTGCTGAGCGAACAGGAGACCGAGCAAACGGGCGACGATCAGGCCGTACAGGTGCCCTACCCGTTTGACAACGCCCAGGACCTGCTGGACATCGGCGATCGCACCGGGCTGAGCATTGCTGAGATCGTTCTGAACAATGAGCAGACGCTTGGCCGCACAGACAATATCCAGCGCGACCTGTTGCACATCTGGCAGGTAATGGCTAACTGCATCGAGCGCGGTTGCACCCAGACTGGCATCCTGCCCGGCGGGCTGAACGTCCGGCGCCGTGCATACCGGCTGCATCAGGAGCTACTGAACCAGCCCCAGCAGGATCACCTGGAAGTGATGGACTGGGTTAATCTGTTTGCCATTGCCGTCAATGAAGAGAACGCCGACGGTGGTCGGGTAGTCACCGCCCCGACCAATGGCGCTGCCGGCGTCATTCCCGCTGTACTGGCTTACTACCAACGCTTTGTCCCCGGCAGCAGTGATGACGGTATCTGCACCTTTCTCGCCACTGCTGCGGCCATCGGTATGCTACAAAAAAAATGCCTCCATCTCGGCGGCCGAAGTGGGCTGCCAGGGTGAGATTGGCGTTGCCTGTTCCATGGCGGCCGGTGCCCTGTGTGCCGTGATGGGCGGCAACAACCGGCAGATTGAGAACGCCGCTGAAATCGGCATGGAGCACAACCTGGGCCTGACTTGTGACCCTATCGCCGGGCTAGTACAAGTGCCTTGCATCGAGCGCAATACCATGGGTGCAGTCAAGGCCATCAACGCCGCCCGCCTGGCCATCAAAGGCGACGGCATCCATCACGTCTCCCTGGACGATGTGATTGAGACCATGCGCCAGACCGGTCTGGATATGCAGGATAAATACAAAGAGACCGCCACTGGCGGCCTGGCAGTCAATGTGGTGGCGTGCTGAGGCGAATGGATCATCGCCCTTTTTTTCGCATTCACTGCCAGCAACCCATTAATCACCCTGAAACGTATTGATCAAAGTCAAACCAAGTATCAAAACAGGACTTTTTCATGCCCGCTGTACACACCTCGACGCCCCTATCAGCACTGGAACGTGACGATACCTTCAGTCATCGTCATATCAGCAGCGATCCGGCCATGCTGACAACACTGAAGGTGGACTCCCTGGCCGAGCTGATTGACGACACCGTACCCAGCGCCATCCGTCTGCACCGTGCGCTGGAGCTGCCAGCAGGCAAGACCGAGCAGCAGGCACTGGCTGAGCTAAAAGCACTGGCGGATCAGAACACGGTCAACAAATCCTGTATCGGAATGGGATATTACAACACCGCTGTGCCCAACGTCATCGTGCGCAATCTGCTGGAAAACCCCGGCTGGTACACCGCCTACACTCCCTACCAGCCGGAAATTGCCCAGGGGCGCCTGGAGATGTTGCTGAACTTTCAGCAGATGGTTATGGATCTGACCAATATGCCCGTGGCTAACGCTTCCCTCCTTGATGAAGCCACCGCCGCTGCCGAAGCCATGGCCCTATCACTGAGAAGTGCCGGGCGCAGCAAGGCGGCTGGCAAAACCTACTTTGTTGCTGACGATGTGCACCCACAGACCATCGACGTTATCAAGACCCGTGCTCACTGGCTGGGTATCACGGTTATTGTTGGTAACCCGGCTACAGAGCTGGGTGATCACGATGTATTTGGCGTACAACTGCAATACCCCGGTACCTACGGCGATATCACTGACCTTGTCAGCCTTATTGCCAAAGCTCGTGCACAAGACGCCATGGTTGCGGTAGCCACCGACCTGCTGGCTCTGACGCTGCTGAAATCCCCCGGTGAGTTCGGTGCCGATATAGTCCTGGGGAACAGCCAGCGTTTTGGCGTACCCATGGGCTTTGGTGGTCCTCATGCCGCCTTTTTCGCCGTTACCGACAAACTGAAGCGCTCCATCCCCGGCCGGGTTATCGGTGTTTCCAAAGACAGCCGGGACGCGACTGCCCTGCGTATGGCCATGCAAACCCGGGAGCAGCATATTCGTCGGGAAAAGGCCACCTCCAACATCTGCACCGCCCAGGCACTGCTGGCCAATATGGCCGCTGCCTTCGCCATCTATCACGG
>JAQFVO010000979.1 GCA_027942505.1 Endozoicomonas sp.
TGCCGTGGACATAGACTCAGGGGTTTATAAGGATCTGGGTATGTTCCTTTCTGCCATCAGCAAACGACAGAATGAAGCCAAAGAGCAACAGTGATGGGTGTGTTCGTGGTACTGCAGCCACAATCCCAGAAAGCACGTCGATGGTCTAATAATGCAATAAATAACTTTGCTTATGTTAACTCAGGTATCTTTGATGCTTCAGGAAAAAAACAGAGCAAACAGACAAAAAACAGGACACCCATAAATCTCCCAGCTGAGAAAAATGGGTGCCATTTTTTTCTTGTCCTTTTTTCTTTTTGAAAAAAATACCCAACCCCAGTTTCCCAGTTATTTGATTAATCAAGACCTCCTGCCCCTGGTTTTGAAAGTATCAATCTCCTCGTATATACCAACATCTTCATACTCGCTAATATCTTCATATTTGCTAACATCTTCGTATTTGCCAACATCTTCGTATTTGCCAACATCTCGATACTCGCCAACATCTTCATATGTACCGACATTCTCATACCTATGTTCAATGACATGCTCCCCGGGTTCCTCATGGATCTGATCCCTTGGCCGCATGGGGGGATTCTCAACTGGTGCCGCTTTTTTTAATCTCGGTGGTTTGGGGGGTATCTTGCGGCGTTGTTCACTGGCAGGTTCCTCCTTCTTCGCCCCCTGCCCGACCGTTTTGATTACCTCCAATTCCTGCGGGTCGCCTGCACCGGCGGTGGATGGCCTGCGGTGATAATGACGATAGATGCACACCCCAGCCACCCCTGCCAACACAAATGCCACAGTTCCCAGGGCGATACCGGTTATGGCGCTGGTGCTCAGGCTTGTCGCCAGCGATGCCATGCCAGTGGGCAGTGCCACGCCGGTGGGCAGTGCCATTGGACAGACAAAACGATAATCTTTCTCAGCATCAAAATAAGGCGGTGCTACGGGTTGGCAATTTTTCGTCAGCACTCGACGATCAGCAAACTTGCAGGTATCTTCCACTACTAAATGGCAGTCGTCGTGCATTTGATCATTGCAACCAGCTATTGACTCACCCTTACTCCCCAGTGAAGAGTCACAAACGAGCACCTGACCACCCCCTCCGATACACGATCGCGCGCCCTTACCTGTTGACTCTGCTCTGCTGTGTAGAACGGTAAGATTGCGAAAGTCCCCTCCTCCCCAAATGCGGCCACTCCCAAATCCGACGGAGGCGAAACTCCCAGAAGCGCTGACGTTGCAAGAACTGGCAACGACATTAGCTGCGCTAGCTGGGCTAGCAGGGCCACTAAGGAGCAAACCTGCCCCGAAACCGGCATCGGAATAGACTCCCTCAGTGGCAATACTGCTCTCAAAACACACCACCCCCCTGACAGAGCCTTGTACCCGGCCTGCACCCACAGCAGCCTCCGTCATTACCCCTGTAGTGACGATCTTCACCCGATAACCAGTGGTATTATGAACCTCCCCGTCAGGACGAAGATATCCCGCACCAACAGCCGCCGTAGCCTGATCTCCGATGGATTTAATCTCACCATCAACCATCGTCGTATTGACTACAGTGCCGCGATGCTCATCGGCGCGGCACTGCTGGCGGAGCCTGATCTGGGCGCATTGGTGGTTCTGGCTATTGCCGTAATGGGCATGATTTTTATGGCTGGTATGCCCCTTATCCAGATCCTGGGCATGATTGCTCTGGCATCTGCCGCGGTGGGACTGTTGATCATGGT
>JAQFVO010001160.1 GCA_027942505.1 Endozoicomonas sp.
CTTTATAACTTCAGTCCCCAGAAGAAATAAAGAAAAAAAATACAAAAAGGAAAATAAAAAAAGAATAAAAAAAGCAAATAAAAAAAGGACACCCATAAATTTTTCTACTTAAAAATATGGGTGTCCTTTTTCTTGTCTCCTTTTTCTTGAGATACCTCTGCAAAAAGTCTGGTTAATCGGCGTTTCGACCTGAGGCCATCAGAACGGTTCCGCCGGATTTTCAATAATCCCCAGCAAGGTGCGGATAAAATCACGCTTTTTGTGCTGGTATGGATTGTCTGGGGGCGGGGCAGACAGCCACTGTGTCAGTGTCTCCATCAGCGGCTGGCGGTGCGGGTGGCTCAGTAGCCTGGCATGGAGCCGTCGGCCATGACGCTGGAGGTTGTGCAGCGTTTTGGCCTGAGTTTTGGCAGGAACAGAGGTGAAGCAGAAGCTGTCACGGCGGGTGTTGGTCAGCAGGACGCTGAACTCTCTGGCTTTGCTCAGTGTCAGCAGGCAGCGCATCAGCAGGCCGAAGATACGTTCCCGGGGATTGTTGGCGAAATTGAATAAGATGGTTCGGGGGATCTTCAGGTCCATACCACGTTGCAGCTGTGCCGTCAGGGGGGCCAGCTGGCTCTCCAGAAATTGCAGGGTATCGCTCATCAGCCGGACCTCGCTAATAAATGACAGGCAGGTTGCCGGCTCACCACCACTGGTGGGCAGGCGGCTTTCTGTGCTCGCAAACGTTTGCAGGGTCTGTGGCGGATAGACACTGACTTGCATAACCGGCAGCTTGTGGCCATAGTCACCTTCGACCAGCGTGATGGAGCACAAGTCCGGCAGGTGCAGCTGAGGGCAGCCCGGGACCATGTGGGCGAAGACCTTACAGGGGTTTTCGCTGTTCATTTCCCCGAGCTGTGTCGTCAGGCGGCTGATCAGGAGGTTTATGGCCTGTGTGGTGCCGAGCAGGTCGATATCGTTAAACCCATCGCCGATGCCTTGCAGGTAACGGGAGAATGAACCGGTGATCCGCAAACCCCTGATTGAATGCACAATGTTCAGGGCTTTGCGAGTCGTGGCCTTGATCAGTCCCCGGGCGGGCGGGTCATCGAAATACTCAGCGATCCGGGTGGGGAAGGGGCCACCACTGGCAAGATCATTGATATACACGTCGACCCACTTTGCTCGTCTGGGGCGCGAGCTGTTCATTGCTGTTAACCGCTGGGGAGTGGCAGGCAACAGTTGGCTGACCACATCCCCCGGCTGGTAGCGGGTTTCTTCAAACCAGCAGCTCAGGTAGTGGCGTACCTTGCTCTGGGGGAGCTGATTCAGGCAATCCAGCACCTGCTGTGCAGTGACTGGCCGGCCCTCCAGCACGATGCGGCTGCGATAACAGTGGGCCAGGAAATAAAATTGCAATCGGGTGTTGTTGAACGATACTCTCAGCACCCTTATCAGCTGCCACAGCTGCTCGGGGCTGACCGGTTTGCCAAGCACCATCAGATCGTTCTGCAGAGCCAGAAATTGCAGTACACAGTGTTGATAACGATTGATTTCATCTTTTAACGGGGACGCCTCAAGGATCTGCCGGGCCTGTTCAATGATCATCCCGGCCTCATCATCCTCCGGAGGCAGGGCCATCAGTCGCTGGGTCAGAAATTCCACTTTTTTGATATTGCAGCCCCCCGGAACCTGGCTGAAAGCCTCGAGTACCTGGGCATTGGTCAGGTACTTGCCATTAAGTTTGATGGCACGCAGGGCCAGTTGGGCGCAGAAGACAGCCTTGTCCAGCAGCCGGTTTTCCTGATGGCAGTCGTTGACCACCTGTTCCGGGGTAACGTACTTGCCAAGCAGTTTCAGGCCATTAAGGCAGGCTTGGCGCTTGAGGAAAATCATTTGATGTCGGCCACCCTGATTAAGAGGGTAAGCGTCCAGTACGTCTCTGGCCTGCACTCGCTTGCCATCAAGATGCAGGTCGCGCAGGAAACAGTCGGCCAGAAAAGCGGCGCACGCCGCCCTGGAATTGGCCTTTTGCAGCACATTCATCACGGCCTCTGGCGTCACCGGCTGGCCATGCAGCGGTATGCCCCACAGGCAGCAGCGTCCCATGAAACGCCCGAGGCCCAGCACACCCTCCTGATTGGTGGGGAATCCTTCCGCCACCGCTTCCGGGGTCAGCAAATTCCCGCTGACAGACAGGCCTTTGTGAAAACAGTTCTCTTTAAAACGTGCGATGCCCAGTTGGCCCATGATATGACCGGGGTAAGAGTCAATCACCAACTGTGGCAGAATTGGCCTGCCTCGCCAGTACAGTCCTTTCAGACAGCACTCGTCCATGAAGCGGGCCCGAGCGACTTTGCCTTCCTGGCTGTCCTGATAGCACTGTAGCACCGACTCGGCGGTTATCGGCTGGCCATGAATATGCAAGCCCCGAAAAAAGCAGCCCTCTTTGAAAAGGGCCAGCCCCATTCTGCCGCTGTAACTGTTGGGAAACCGGCTGATGACCGCTTCGGGGGTCACCGGCAGGTTGTGCAGAGGCAGGCTCTGAAGACAGCATTTAGCCATGAAACGGGCAGTATTTATTATCTCATTCCGGTGGCCCTTATAACCGTCGATCACCGACTCCGCAGTGATATGTCGGCCATATAATTTCTGGCCGTTCACACAGCACCACTCCCGGAACATCAGCAGGTCCATTATGGAGCCCAGAACCCGATGGTTTTTAACCACTGCCTCGGGTGAAACCGGCTGACCCTCCAGCCACAATGACTGCTGATAACATAATTGCCAGAAGCGTGCCAGTTCCAGCTTAGCCCCGCACGCCCGGAAATCGTCAGCCACTTCATCCGCTGTGATCAACTGACCGTTGACCGTCAGGTTGTTCAGGCAGCACTTCTCCTTGAAACGGGCCAGTTCCAGCCTGGCGCTGACGGCCCGAAAAGTGTTGACTACAGTCTCTGTCGACACCGGCTTGCCACTGATCGGTTTTCCCTCAAGGCAGCAGGAGGCCAGGAAGCGTGCTTGCCCCAGTTTGCCCAGTCGACTGCAGGGAAAACTGTCCAGAACGTCCCGTGGTGTGACCGGTTGCTCATTGAGCGGCAGGTTGCTCCAGTAGCAACTCTGTTTGAAGCGGGCCAGCTCCAGGGGGGCGTTTGCTGCCTGGAAATCGGCTGCCACGCTGTCCGGGGTGATCGGTCGGCCATCAATCATCCTGCCTGACAGACAGCAGGACTCCTTGAAGCGGATCTCTGCCAGCCTGTTGCCCAGGGCCTGAAACTCAGCAATCACCGTTTTCGGGCTGACCTGCTTGCCATTGATCAACAGGCCATTCTCAAAGCAGGATTGCTGAAAGCGCGCCATCCCCAGCTTTTCATTGATGGCCAGAAAATCCCGGACTATCGATTCCGTGGCGATCGGCTGGCCGTCAAGCAGCAGCCCTCCCGTACAGCAGTCGACCTTGAAGCGTGCCCGCCCCAGCCGACCGCAGCGGGTCAGCGGATAACACTCCAGCACTTCGCGTACCGAGACCGGCTGACCATTGATGGTCAGCGCTTGCAGGCAGCACTGCGCTTTGAAACGGGCCAGCTCCAAAGTGGCAGACGCTTCCCGGTAACTCTTAACCACGGCTTCTGTGGTGACTGGCTGATGGTTTAACGGCAGTGATTTCAGGCAGCAGCTGGCTTTGAATCGAGCCTGTTCCAACAGCGTCCCCGCCGCCTTAAGCTCTTGGAGAACGATGTCTGTCGAGATGGACTGCCCATCAATACGATAGTTTTGCATAAAGCATTGTTGCTTGAAGCGTGCCACGCCAAGCCTTCCTTCCTGGTCGTCCGGGAAGCGGTCGATCACTTCCCGGGTGGCGATCAGCTGGCCATTGACCGGCAGGTTGTTCAGGCAGCAAGTGGACATAAATCGTGCCAGCGCCAACTGGGCTTTCAGGGCGGTGAAATCGGCAATCACTGACTCCCGGGTGACCGGTTTGCCCGCCAGAGGGATGTTGTTCAGACAGCAGCTTGAGCGAAAGTGGGCCAGCCCCAGCTGGCCCTCGGGGGTGCCAGGGTATAACCCCACCACGGTGTCTGGGTTCACCGCTCTGGCGTCCAGGGTAATGCCTCTGGTATAACAAAAAGCCATAAACTGAGCCTGGGCTGCCTGGCATTTCTTCTTTTTATCCGGATTGCAGGTAAACTCGGCAACCACATTTTCGGCGGTGACCCGGTGTTCCTCATGGTGGATTTGCTTCATGAACAGTTTGCGGACAAACAGAGCGGACCTCAGCGAGCAGAAGTCGGTCTGATAGCCATCCAGGACATCGGTGGTGGTGACGACGCGACCGCGTAAAGGTTTTCCCTCCCAGAAGGCTGTTTCCACTACTTTTGGGTCAAAGCACGCCAGCGGTGATGAATAAGTGTTCCACCTGGCTGAACGACGCAGACACCCGCTGTAATGGTGCCGCGGGGCAGGAGCGTTAACTTTCAGGGGCGCACCTCGGCAATGACCACGGTTGCCGTTGGACCGGCTGGCGTCAAGGCAGTTCCGCCGGATTTTCGGCAACCGCCAGCAAATCGCGGATGAAGTCACACTTCTTGATGAAGTAGTCATTGCGCGGGTTGCAAGAGCACAGCCACTGATTCAGGGCCGCTATAAATGGCTTGTAGTGGCTGTGCCTTTGTAACCTGACATGCACATCGTGGCTGTGGGTTCTGAGTGAGGACAGCATATCTCCTGCCTGGCTGTCGGTGATCAGCCCCATAAACTGTCTGGCCTTGTTGATGGTGAGCAGGCAGCGCATCAGCAGGCCAAAGATGCGCTCCTGTGAATGTTTGGGGTAATTAAACAACACGGTGCGGGGGATATCGAAGTCAGCCCCACTTTCCAGTTGTGCCGTCAGCGGGTCCAGATGATCGGCCAAGTGTTGCAGGGCGTCGTTCAGTAACCGAACCTCGCTGCAAAAGGACAGGCAGCGCAGGCGGTGATCGTCCCCGGGAATGGCGGCATCAACGTGATCAAGGTCTGCGAAGACCGCGGGTGGGTGGACGCTGGCCTGAAGCACCATGACGTTTTGG
>JAQFVO010001342.1 GCA_027942505.1 Endozoicomonas sp.
GCAGGAGCTGGCAGGAGCAGTTGCCGAGAGTGCCTGAACAAGGAGTCAGAAATATATGATTTCATATGGTTAGCTACTTATAAATGGAACTATTCAATGATGAACTGGTCAGTATGCTGTAAGACAATCAATCATGTGGCTCGTTGCCTTGTCACATTAGACTTTAACACAGCAGGTTTATTTTTATGCAATATCATAAACATATGAATGATCTTATATCTGACTTATTTCCGTCGCTTAGTGGTCAACTGAATGATTTGACCACCTGCACAATTCCTGATACGAAAAAAGATGGACGATGTGACGCACCCAAAAACAGATTTTTTTCTGGGCACTCCACCACATCTTGCAAGCCTTTAGAAGGTTTAGTTATTAAAGGTAAAAACTCCCACGGTCACCAACAATCAAAACCCAAAAAACAAAAACTGACAATTAATAGCAAAAAAAGTGACATAAAGATAAAACTTATCAAATCCATTATCTCAGCACAGAACACCTCCACTCACTCTAAGAAATCAGAATCAGTTACCCTGCCACCTCAAACAGAAAATGACAAACTATTAAAAAAAAGGGAGAAAGAAAGAATTAGAAAAGCTAATTACAGGAAAACAAAAAAAGGAAGATCAGTTGAACGTAAGGCTTCTAAAAAATATCGTTCATCTGAAAAAGGAAAGAAAAAAAGTGCCGAATATCGAGAAGAATATAAAAAAACCCCAAAAGGAATACTATCCAGCGCCGTCTCAAATGTAAAATCAAACACTACAACATCTGCCTTAAAAAAAGGCTGCAGTATGAGGGAAGCAAGAATAGCTGGCGAAGAGGCTGCTGAAGATGAAAAAGCAGATTTGCTTGAAGTATTTAATATACCTTGGTTACAAACACAACCTCGATAAACTATTAATCACAATTCCAGTCAGTCATCAAAATTTATAGGGTAGTGCCTCAAAATTGTTGTTCTGCCCTCCTGCACAGGAGGTAATCTAATCCTGACAGTGAATTCTCAGCAATTCCCGCTCAATTGATTATAGTCAGGAAAATCAATCCTTCCAGGAACACTAATCCTTTCGAAAATCGCAGACTTTTGTGTACACTATCCGCCTTCAACTGACCATTGTTGTATTCCCATGCCAGCATCTAAGCGAAAAACCGTTGCCGCAAAACTGATCAGCATCGTTTCCAAAGAAGTACGTCAACACCTGGATTACCGATATCAAACTCACCAGGTAGAACGTGGCGAAAGTCATGCGAGGAGGACGCGCCAGATGGAAAATTGAGAACGAAACGTTTAACACACTGAAAACACAGGGCTACCATCTCGAACACAATTACGGGCACGCAGAGCAGCACCTGGCCTGCCTGACTTTCACCGCCTTTCTCATTAACCAGATAGAGCAACTGGCTTGCAAGTTCTTCCAGCAAGCTCTTGAAGCAAAGAAGTCCAAAAAAGCGCTATGGTATGCGATACGGAGCTTATTTGACTGGTTTTTCATCGATAGCTGGGAAGATTTGTACACAGCGATTATTGGTGGCAGGAGTGTCAGCTTAAAACACCTGGTTATTGACACCACATGAGATTACGCCGGTAGCCCTGTGTATCCTGCGTTCTGAACTTGCTGATATGTTGGCTGATCAAGTAGCCAGGGTTCGTTTGACCTCGAAAAATAGTCATCTGGATAATCAATTTATTTGGTGACAGAGACATGGTCAGCGGGAATTGCTGAGTGAAGATGGCTATAAAACACCAGAGAACCGAATAGCGATAGCTTGTGCTGCTGTTTGGGGAAGGTCATTATCCGATGAAGAAATTAATAATTTGCATCAGGCAAGCACTATTGAAGTAGATATTGGCGGTGAAGGCGGCATCGAGATACCGGGTAACGGCAATACCACCTTAGTTTGTGGCAAAATTACCGATTTACCCGTCTCGCGTCGGGTCTTTGCTATCACCCAAAAAGCTCTGCCGATTAGTCAATCTGATCTTTTAAGCAAGGTTGTATTGGGGGAAGCGATAAGTGATCCTGACTTGGGAGACTACACCATAAATACTACGCCTTATGAGGGAGCTGTTCTTGTTGTTGTTGCTGAAGATGAATGTGGAAGTGAATGGACGCCAAATGCATCGTACCGAGTCAATGACGTCATAAGGCCTTCAACCTTCCAGCGCTACGTTTACTACTGCAGCTCTGGCGGAACGAGCAACGATACGGAGCCTGTGCGGTGGTTTGACACCGATGGCAGCAAACGTGTAGGCACCGCACAGTTTCAGGCAAAACCATTTAGCCGACCGTTAGCTCATGACCCGATTATTCCCACCATCATGGCAAGTGAATAGCTTATGGCTTATGAAATTCCTGCATCGGTGGATTTTGCCTTTGTTGTAGGCACCTATTAACCGTTGCCTGACATCCGAAAGAAAAATACGCCTTTGTTCTACCGCCGTCACTGGTCCGGTTTTATCAGGGCAACTGGCAGACGGCCACTGACCGGCAACAATGCGCACCACGGCCTACTCAACCAGTCGGCCTAAAATACCTCCCGGATGCAAACCAGCCACCAGGCACAACCACTAGCGGCCAGAATCCTCGGCCTTTATTGGGGATCGGTAGCAAAAAAAGAGACGGTGGTCAGTTTTCATCATGGCCAGAGCGGGAAAAAATAACCGGCGACCGGTGGCAACAAATCGCATCAAAAGACAGCCGTCAAAAAGCGGAGTGGGACCTGTCCATCCGGGCGCTCAATGAGAGCAACAAAGAAGCGTGGAACCGGCCAGCAGAAAAGGACCTCCTGCACCAAAGCCTGTTCCGCCGAGTGGATGAATTTGGCCCACCGCACCAGACCGATAAGATCGGCTACCTGTTACCGGGAGCGAGCTTACAATGCCGTTTATGTATCCGGCCCCAATGCAGGCGTAGCGGTCAACGTCAAACGAGCAGGAACCAATGGCGACGACCCTGCTCCCGATATTCTGGAAGACTGGCTCACGGAAACACAGGTCAATACCGAGCGAGGCCGGAATGAACTGGCCAAAGGTGGCAACCAGAGCATAACCACCGTCGAGCCGCTGACCGACACCAAAACAACACTCGGGTTGATTGAACCAGGAATGTTGGTGGAGGTTAGGGATATAACAGGTGACTGGCATGGGCTGTGTCTGGCGACCAGTATCACGGCAAAACGAAGTAAAGTCCTCCAAAGTGTCCAGCTGGAAAGACATTATTAGGCGCCTGTACACCAAAGGCTAAGTAACTTACGTTAACGATTGAATACAAGTGCCCATAGCGATTAGGATACTACCGTGTATAATGGCGGAACGTTAAAAGTGTGATTTATTCTTTATGCAAAGATTTGATGTTCCGGGTGTAGTAACCCGTCCATATTCTTCATAAGTGATAATAAGCTTCTAGCTCCACCGCCTTATTACGAGGCACCTTTATTATTAATTTTCAGGATATGACTATGTCTACTACTACCGGTACTGTTAAGTGGTTCAATGACGAGAAAGGTTTTGGTTTCATCGCTCAGGATAATGGCGGCCCGGACGTGTTTGCGCACTTCCGTCAAATCACGGGTGATGGCTTCAAGTCCCTGGCTGAAGGCCAGCGAGTTGAGTTCAAAGTGACCCAGGGTCAGAAAGGCCCACAGGCTGAAGATATTCGACCACTGTAATGGTCGGGCTACAGCGTTGTAGTCTCTAACCTTACGTAAAGTAGGGTACAGAAGGGCGGTGCTTTCGGGCATTGCCCTTTTTTTATGGCTTGAGGAAAAACAAAAAGGTGAAGGATTTTACCAATATCTGGCAGCAGTTCAAGGCTCTGATACCAGAAGAAGCGCTGCCACCATTAGCGTAAATAATGGCAATGGCACCAGTCAGGCAGAGCTTCGGGATGGCTCGGTTATTACGGTTAAGGGAGTCTGTGGGCGTTGGTGGGAAAGTGTTTATTCAAGATGGGGAGGTTATAGGGGCTGCGCCTGATTTGGCGCAGTACGAAGTGGAAGTGTGAGATGATCAGATCAAGAATTAAGACCCGACCCCGGTTTTCGAGGGGCTGGCGGGGAAGTACCGCCGGCCTACTCGCCAAATTTTTTCTTATCACTATAAACGACAGTTGTTGTGCGCAATGAAAAACCTGACCTTGATTTTCTTGTGATTTTCCTTTTGATGCACTACTAAAAAAGTCTGTCTGATTTTTCAGGCTCCATTTCAACTCACAGCTTGCACAGACCCACCCACTGTACTAGCTTCAGAGCATCGCAAGACACACTATGTGCTTGGTCATCGAGAGAACAGCTTGCTCGACGGGTAGGTCTGCCCCAAGTCTTACACTTTAGCAAAACTCTTACTGCACTCCCCCTTCACTCTTTGGAATACTCCATGATGAATGACTGGATGTGGTTTGGCTCGTTGGCCTTTCCACCATTTTTTCGCACAGCCTTTTGCGGCACGATCCTCTGGTTTGCCCTAAGGTACGTCTATCGTCGCTTTTCCATTGACCGCTGGTTCTGGCATACCGGACTGGTTGAACTGTCGCTTTTGGTCATCAGCTGTGCTCTTACCAGCCGGATTCTGAGTTATTAACTATGAACGCCCCCTTGCCAACCTGGCTGCGCCCCGTATTGTTGACCATGGTGGTGGTCGCTGTTGGCGCGTACTGTTCCTATTATCTCTGGCTGACCTACCTGGTAGCTCCCTGGACCCGGGATGGGCGGCTGCGGGCCGAGATCGCCGAAATCGCTCCGCAGGTGTCTGGCAATATTGTTCATATTGCGGTGCCTGACAATGGTTTTGTCAAGAAAGACGAGGTCATTCTGGAGATTGACCCCAGCAACTACCATATTGCCCTGACCCAGTCTAAAGCGGAGCTGGCCGGGGCAAGGTTCAAGGAGCAGCAACTGGCCAGTACGGCGCGCCGCCTTGATGACATGCCGAAAAATCTCGTAAGTGCTGAACAGGTCACTGACGCCAATCTGGCCTGGAAAGCCCAGCAACAAACAGTCAAGGCGGCTGAAGCGGCGCTCAGTCAGGCGCAGCTGAATCTTCAACGAACCCAGGTCAAGGCACCTTTTGACGGTTTCGTAGCCAATATGGATCTGCGTGTTGGCAGTTGGCTCAGTGCCGGACAAGCGGCACTGGCCTTTATCAGCAGGGAGAATTTTTTTGTCGTCGGCTATTTTCAGGAGAACCGGCTAAAAGGCGTCTGCCCGGGTGCACCGGCCAGCATCACTTTTCTCGGGGAGGATACGATCTATCCGGGCAAGGTGACCAGTGTTGGCCGTGGCATTGCCGACAGCAACCAGAACACCAGTAGTCAGCTGCTGGCCAATGTCGACCAGACCTTCCCCTGGATTCGTCTGGCCCAGCGGATACCCGTTCGTGTGTCGTTTGATCAGCCCCTCCCTGAGCCAGCCTTGATTGCCGGGCGCACCACCTCAGTGGTGGTTCAGGGTAACTGGTCTTGCCCATGATCTTTCCAGTTCGCTATCTTCCCGATCTGGCCGTTGTTACCCGGATGCTGCTGGCCACACTGATAGTGCTCATTGTCAGCTTTTATTATGACCTACCCTACCCTAGCTGGGCATTGATGAGCATTGCCCTGCTCGGCTTCAAGGTGGAGCTGGGCAATATTTATATCAAATCCATTGGGCGCATCGTCAGCACGGCAGTTGGTGGCATTATTGGTACTCTGATCACCTTCTGGTTTGGCCAATACCCGCTGGCAGTGATTATCCTCCTCGGCCTGGTGGTGTGGGTGTGTCTGTCATTCACCAGTCGCTATCAAGCCATGGCCGGCTATACCAGCTTCCTGACCTGTATTACCTGTCTGGTCGTGGTGGTGCTCAACGTGAACAACAGCAATCAGTCGTCTATTGGCTACTACACTATCAACCGAGTCACTGAAATCAGCCTTGGGTCACTGGCTATGCTGATCAGTGCCCTGGTCATTTGGCCCAACAGCAGCGTTGATCGGCTAACCGAATCAATTGCCAACCTGCGCCACCACGTTGCCCGGCTAGGAGATATGGCCCGACAGCCGAACCGGTATCCGTACCCAGAGTTTGTCCGTCTGCATACTCAGTTGAGCCGGATGGTGATCGACTGTGACCAGCAACGCTACTACACATTGTTCCTGGATAACCGGATAGGCCATCTCTCAGGTTATCTGCAACGGATCATCCTTTCTGTGCTGAATCTCATGGCCAGCCTCACCATGCTGCGGCGAATTTTGCTGCGTGAAGAATCCAGCTTGCACAAACACCAAATTATCACAAGCGCTTTTGATCACCGATGCCAGGAGCTGGACAGCAAGATGGCACACCTGGTCCACCTGCTCACTCATCCGGAACAGATCCGGCAGCAGGAATCAGAACCTGGACAAAACTCACTGTTAAACCTTCAGAACTGGCGCACTACTTTGTATGGCAGCCTAACCGCCGTGACCTCCATGGCGGTTTGTTATTGGTTTTTCGTCATAACCGGTTCGCCAGAGGGAGGACTTATGGCTGTTGGGGGGGTTATTGTCACGGGGGTTCGAGTGATGACGCAGGCTCCCCGAGTGCCACTGACCAAAATATTCACCTCTGTGCTGGTGTCAACGTTGGTGGTCTTTTTCACCCAGTGTGTGCTGATAGTCTATGCCAATAGTTTCTGGCCGGTGTTTTTTCTTGCCAGCACGCCACTGGCGGTAGCAGCCTGGGCGCTGTTCCAAAAGATGAGCCTAACTGGGCTATTCAACATTATTCTGATCACGGTGCTGATGCCTGTTGCCAACGAGCAGCCGCTGCAGCCGCTGACTATGCTTAACAATGCTTTCGCGCTGCTGGTCGGTTTCCTGATTGGATATATCTGTATTGAAGTAATCGGTACGCCACCCAAAGAGACGCTGTGCAAGGATTATCGCCAAAATCTGGTCAGATTGTTGCAGCGGACCTTAAACCAGAATGCGGGAACGATTACGCCATTGCTGTTCCGCCGACAGATACTGCCTCTGAACTCGGCCATGCTGGCACTGTTCCCGCAGCAGCAGACGCAGATTATGAACTGGATGGACACCCTGACCACCATGGGCAGCATGTGCCTGAAACTGCGGGGGCTGGACAGTAACCCACTGGCCTGTGACCGCGTCAAGGCACTGTTTGCAGCAACACGACAGCAGCTGGACAACCAGTTCAGTCACCTTCATCTACCGACCACAGCCATGAACCCCAGGGATCGACAGCGCCAGCAGCAGATGGACAACTTGTTTGACCAGGCCCTGACGCTCTACAATCAGGATCAACAGCAGCATACACTCAATCTGCTGACGCTCTGCGGTTGCCTGCGTCGACACCACGAGCTGTCTTTTACCGATGGTGAGGTTTAATGACGTCAGCCCACTTTAGACTTCACTTTTATCCAAAAGCTGGAAAGCTGGAAAGCTGGAAAGCTGGAAAGCTGGAAAGCTGGAAAGCTGGGGTCATATATGGTCCGCCCCGCATTGCAAGGAAAATTTCTCAAAACTTCGCCAGAGCCGTGTCTTCTCCGTTTTACGGCCAACCATAAAGTTTCCCTTCTGGTTACGAGTGCAGTAATGAGTGAATCCAAGGAAGTAGACCGTTTCTGGCCGCTTTGTTTGCCGATGAGCAAATCGCCCGAACTCAACCAGCCGGGTTTTGTCCGGCTCCAGCTTCAGACCAAACTTGCCCAACCGCCTTGGCAGCACATTCATGAAACGTTCCGCATAACTGCGGTGCTGAAAGCACTACTACGAGCAGCTCCGCCCCAGTGCATGGCATCGGTACTCAGCCCCTTGTGGTTTTGGCCACTTGGTAGTCTCCCTTAGCATCCACGCGACTGGTTCCCACAGTTCCATAGAAGAGCCCAGTACAGATTCATGCCACCTATACGCCGGACACCACCTGCACAGCATTCGGAATTCAC
>JAQFVO010001416.1 GCA_027942505.1 Endozoicomonas sp.
GATCATATCAGAGCCGCTTTGACCGACGACGATGGCTCAGAAAGCCTGTTCCTCAGGGTGCAGACGCTCCTCAGCGCCCCCGGTGAATCACCTGGCTCTTTATGGATAAAAAACAGCGATAACTACACAGAAGTCAGCCTCAGCGACGGTTACTTTGAAGTAGCGGGTGGCAGCATCAGTAACCTGTATTATCAACCGTGTGAGGATCGCAGCTCTGCCAACTTCCAGACGCTGAAACTGCAAATCAATGCCATTAGCCGTGAGTCCTCCCAAGATGGTATTGATCCGCCAGCAAACATGGCTGAGGCAATTTCTGATGCCTGTTTTATGCAAATCAATCTTACCGGTGTGCCAGATGAGCCGGTAATTACCGTCAGTAATGACTGGACAGTGGACGATAGTACACCACAAACACTGATTGGGCATGGCTATGAAGACGCGCCGCTCCCGCTTAAATTTACCATTACCTCCGGTGATATTGATGGTTCTGAATCCCTGAACACGGTCATTTCCCTTGACGATTCCGCCTTTAAACTGCAAGACAGCCAGGGAAAATCGCCACCTATTGCCAACGTGGTCAATGGCAAGCCGGTGTATCAGGTGACACCTCAGGCTATTGCCGACGGGACTTATTCTCTGACAGCACCTCAGGACTTTGCCGGCCAGACAACACTGACTCTGAATATTCTGGTGACCGAAGCAGATGGTGCCAGTCAGACGTTTACTTATCAGTTGAATGCTGTTTTTCAGCCAGTGGTGGATACAGCGAATCAGGCCAGCGATGACATTTCCGGGAAAGAGGTCGCTATCAACAGCGCAGGTCAGTATGAATCTGGTGGAGCACCATTGTCGTTTAAAGGTATTCAGTTGAAAGATGATGCCAGTGAAGCCATTACCGATATCACGGCCATACAATTACCCGCTGGTTTTGCCGTGTTAGTCAATGGCAAATTGATGGACAGTGTTAGTGGCTCACTGGCTACACTGCTCGGTGGTCCAGAGGCCATGAAAACCGCCTTGGCCAATAAAACCATTATTATTGTGCCAGTGAATGACGATGGCACGATCAACAATAACTATCCTACCCCTGACAGTCATACGACCGATTTCACATTCAATATAGACATTCAGGACACACAGAATGGCCTGACTACCGACAGTATCATCACCATCAACAGCACTATCAACTGGTCCGGCGAAGTGGATGGTGGCCAATCAGGCACCAACCCAAATGAAAATACCCAAGTCACTATCGGCAATTCGGGACCAT
>JAQFVO010001435.1 GCA_027942505.1 Endozoicomonas sp.
GCGTGGACCGGGCATTCCGTAGCCAGTTTGGCCGTTGCCATTGACCTGTGGGTTACCGCCACTCATCCCGTACTGCCGCTTTACTAGTTCATCAAGCCGCTGATGGCGGTCGTAAAAGTTCTGGGTATTGCCAGCATCGATCTGCTGTTGGCGCAATTCCTGCTGCTGTTGCTGATCGATCGCATCACGCTGGCGTTGGCGCAGTGCGTGCAGCCGGTCGTTGGTCTGCCGCTGTTCTTCTGCAAAGCCAGGCCTTTTGGTGCCGTGGCCCAGTGATTCGAATTTGTTCTGGTAAACTCTGCCATCCGATCCAATGTACACAGCATTTCCCTCCCTAGAAGCCGTACTCGAAATTTTCCCGGTAGTTTGGCTGCCAGTTGTTTTCATAGGTCTGCAAAATGCCGTTCTGCCACCGTTGCTGCCCCTGGTTGAACGCCTGGTTCTGAGCCGCCAGCTTCAGCTCATCCTGTTTAAAGCCGTAGCCAATATCAAACTGCCGTGCCGCCTCGTTGAGCTGGTCGTACCTGATCTGGTTGTCGGTGAACATATCCGAAGCGATCTTATAAACGTTGGCAGCGCTGCTGACGCCATCGGTGCCGGCTGCTGCGGCATTCAGCCCCAGCCCGGCCACATCCATATTGCGCTGCCAGCTTTCTTCGCGGGCCGTATCACGCACCTGATTCTGTATGGCTGACAGTCCCGCAGCTTTATGGAGAGCATTACTGGTACCAAAACCGGCAAAGCGGGCCGAGTTGGGATTAACGCCCATCCGACGCATATCCCGCTCATACTCCGCCTGCCGTAAGTCGGCATTGGCCTGGTACTCGCTGCTGGCCTGCCCGAGACGACTGGTCAGTTGTGCGTCCGATACCGTGGCATTGTCGCCCAGATACTGGTAATTACTGTCGTAGTTATCAAACACATCAAACAGTTTGTCGCCATACTCCTTGAGCCGGTCGGCGGCATCGGTGGCGGCCTCGATATTCAGTTGTGACTTGCTCTCCTCATCGTTGTAGGCATAGCGGGGTGTTACATCCGGCAGACCGAATTTGCCCCGTTCGTGCCAGCTGTTTCTCAGGGAGAACGTGTTGAAATCGCCCATTTGTGCAACGCTACG
>JAQFVO010000001.1 GCA_027942505.1 Endozoicomonas sp.
CCACCACCAGCCCAAGGCTGGCATCATTTGCTGCCATAATCAGATTTTCATTAGACATTGCCAGTATTCACGGTCGAATAAGTGCTTACAGGGTATTGCCAGACGCAGAGATTTACCTCGCCAGGCGCCATCAATATATCAGAGATTTATGCTTTCTCGAGTTCAAAACATGGCGCATGTTCAGCAGTGTGACGGAGGATATTAGTACCATTCATTCTTGGTGAGTGGCACTAAACTCGGTTTAATTCTTCCGCTTGGAACAGTGAAGAAAACGGCATTTGCACACAAGCATAATCAGCCTAACCAAGTCATCGTAAAGCCTTGCCTGCGCCCGCGCAGACGGAGAGCATCAGTTACCATCCTTTTTAGCCTTCTGAACCACTGCCGCCGCCCCCACCACCAACGATGCAGCAAAGATAGCTTCACGCTCTGCACAAGTGATTCCCAAGGCGTCCATGGCACACAAATCCTCTAAAAGAGATTCTTGGGTTCCATCACTCATACCGTTTACACAAGGTGGGTAGACAGCTTCTTTAAAAGCATCAAGTGTGGCAATTGATCTGGTGAAGCCTTCTGGGGCATTTACTTCAATAAACTCTTTCAAAGGCATTTTTTCACTTCCCTCCTGCGCCAAGTAATACTTGTGAATGATTTTCACAAAGGGAAAAGCATCAAGGTTATAACCCAAAAAGCACGAATATTCACATATCGAAGGCCGAACTTTTAATTTTGCTGCGTTTCTAAAAACAGCTGACTGGCTATTTTCAACTGGACTGACATCATCCAATAGTATTGGCATGGGTTCATACATATCTGCACCATGGCTTAACAACAGATCAACAATGCTCTCACAACTGTGCCCATTTAATGCTGCGGATATAATTGCTGCGCTCAGAGGTGACTGTTGAAACGGGTTGCCAGGATCAATATTTTCGACCTTTCCACCATTGCAGAGCAATAGCTCTAGAATTTTCACACTGTCATCTGTTTGTTCTATCGCTGCCGCAACATTCATCAGTGTGAACCAACACTTGTCTCCACGAACGGCTTCATCTTCGGTAAAATGCTGAGCGGGACTCAAGTCTCCGTCCAATACGATGGCAGGGATTTTATAATTTGGATCGGCCTTGCACTCCAAAAGAAACGTTGTGGCCTCCAGACTTTGATTCCCAACGGCAGAAAAGAGTGCAGTAGAACCGTCACCCCGAGGGGTGTCCACAGCAAAAGTATCCGCAGTTGACATCACACGAAGGACCTCAACATTATTTTCCTGGGCCGCAATATACAGTGGGTGAGATGCAGTTACTGAATGGGGGTTGATGGCAATCGGATCAGCTTTGTGACTCATCAATACGGCAGTCATTGCTGGACAATTATGCCGGGCAACGTACATCATCGGTGTATCGTGACGTTCACTGTAAGGGAGAGCCGTGTTCAACCATGTGCTGACTTCCTCCTCACTCATGCCAGACAG
>JAQFVO010000007.1 GCA_027942505.1 Endozoicomonas sp.
AATTGTGACCATGGATGCCAGACAAGACAGTGGTTCAGGCAAAGAGCGGGTAATTGTCGGCCTGGGTAAAACCGGGCTATCGTGCGCCCGTTATCTCCACCGGCTGGGCTTGCCGTGCAAAATTATGGACACTCGGAGTAACCCGCCGGGTGTAGCTGAGTGTCGTCAGCAGTTTGCCAATGTGCCGTTGCACACCGGTGGATTTAATGAAGCCTGGCTGATGGCCGCGGACGAACTGGTGATCAGTCCGGGAATCGCCCTGGCAGAACCGGCTATTGCCCGGGCCATTGCCAATGGCGCCCGGGCTATTGGTGATATTGAGCTGTTCTGTCGGGCGCTGCATGCCAGCAACAAGCCATTGCTGGCAATTACCGGCTCCAACGGCAAAAGTACCGTGACCACGTTAGTGGGCGAGATGGTTCGTGCTGCCGGGCTTAATCCCGGTGTTGGTGGCAATATCGGTATTCCGGTACTTGATCTGCTGGATGATCAGTCCATTGACGTTTATGTTCTGGAGTTGTCCAGCTTCCAGCTGGAAACCACCTACTCCCTGCAGGCTACGGCAGCTACTGTGTTGAACATCAGTCCTGACCATATGGATCGTTATACGACGTTGGACGATTATTGCCAGGCCAAACAACGTATTTACCTCGGTTGTCACACGGCAGTGGTGAACCGGGACGATGCGATGACACTGCCTCTGCAGTCGGCACAAACAGTGTCGTTTGGCAGTGATCAGCCTGGCCCGGGTCAGATGGGACTGCTGACAGACAGTGAGGGCACCTGGCTGAGCAGCGGTGCAGACAAACTGATCAATACAGCCCAGCTCAGGCTCAAAGGACGTCACAACCAGTTAAACGCCCTGGCTGCCCTGGCGCTTGGTCAGGCTATTGGTCTTGATATGGCTGCCATGCTGAGCGCTCTGAGCCGCTTTACTGGTTTGCCCCATCGTTGCCAGTGGTTGGCTGAGCACGATGGTGTCGTCTGGTTTAACGACTCCAAGGCGACCAATGTCGGTGCTGCTATTGCCGCCATTGAGGGTCTCGGAGCAGAACTTGACGGCAAAGTGATTGTCATTGCCGGTGGTGATGGCAAAGGGGCTGATTTTTCCGACTTGCGACCAACGCTTGGCCGT
>JAQFVO010000024.1 GCA_027942505.1 Endozoicomonas sp.
GCCTGAATAAAGACGACTGAGAATCGAGAAAAAATTGGATGGGCGGTAGCGTTCCTTAAGTTTTACGATTTACTGATCTGCTCATGTAAGGTATGAACCACTTACTGTACAAATTGTTGTTTTCCTGTACTCTTTCGTTAGTCATGATCACTATTCTGAATCCTGCGTTCATAAAAGTAGGTTTCGTGGATAGACCATCACAAAGAAAGCGACACGAAGGAACAATCCCTCTAACAGGTGGGTTAGCGGTTTATTTTACAATGGTTTTTGCCGCCTTTTTATTTCAGGACAACAGCGTGCTATTAAGAAGTTATCTTGCCTCTGCAGGGTTAATGACGGTTGTTGGCATGGTGGATGATCGCTTCAACTTAGCCATTACAGCACGCGTTATTCTGACCATCCTCAGTACTGCCATTATGATGTTCTTCGGAGAATTGTATTTCATTAATCTAGGCAACTTGCTGGGAGAGAGTGATATTGAACTCCCGTTGATGATAGCAATCCCCTTCACGGTGATTGCGTTTTTCGGGATTGTTAATGCAATTAACATGATTGACGGCATTGATTACCTCATGCCTGGCATCACGATTCTGGCTTTGTGCAGCATATGGGCAGTGCTGGACATAAGCAATGAGCTGAATGTATTAATGGTCTCACTTGTTGGTGCCATCATTGGTTTTATTGTTTTTAACCTGCAGTTAAACCGACAAGAGCAAAAAATATTTATGGGGGACTCTGGCAGTATGTTATTGGGATTTACTTTAATTTCGATGATCTGCTATTGTTCTCAACCGACCGCTGGCATGAAGCTAAGCTTTGAGCCAGCTACCGGATTATATTTCGTAGCCTTGCCTCTTTTAGACATGGTCACCACTGTAGTAAGAAGATTAAAAAATGGGAAAAACCCTTTCCATCCAGACCGAACTCATATTCATCATATCTTAATGCAAGCAGGCATGATGAGCTCCAGAAAAACCCTTATTGTGCTTCTGTGTATTGCCGGACTTTTAAATATAACCGGTCTACTTTTTCACCACTTTTCAACTCCCGCCAGTTTGCAATTTTTCCTATTTGTTTTGATTTTTATTTTTTATTTTATCGTCACACAAAAATTGCATTTGTTCCTGTCTAACTGCTCAAAACCTATATCTTGTAATGACCAAATAAACAAGTAACATATTAATTAGTGTATTTAAGTAAATGAGCATTTGCTTCTCAACCCCTCAAAGGCCCATATAGGATGAAATCAGGAAAACACATGATTTCATTTACCCATGTACTTAAGACTGAATAGTTTCAAGATACCCCTGAAGAGCCGTATTAATTGGGCTTAATACATAATCGATCTGCACATAGGTGCTTAGTGCAATTAATTAGAGCGATAAGTGTTTTAGGGAAATAACATTGATCTTTCAGTATAAGTTTCAAAGTGTGGGCTGAAGTGCGCTAAGCATATACAACCCCTATGTGAGCTTTGTATTCTGTTTTGTTAGTGAAGATTGTCAAATACCTCCTAATCAATTTCACTTTTCGTAATCTTCGATGAAATGATGAAAACCCACCCAATTCCTGCATTGATTCCAACTATCCTCTGTGGTGGTTCTGGTTCCCGTCTTTGGCCACTTTCCAGAGAGCAACACCCAAAACCTCTTATTCGCCTGAACGGCAAACAAAGTCTATTACAGCAGGCATTTCTGCGAGGTGCGATGCTGCCTAACGTTAGTGATGTCATTACGGTGACAAATGAAAAACTATTTTTCCGAGTGGAAGAAGAATACCAGGAAGTCACCAGTATTACGCCGAATAGCATCAATAATCACTTTATTCTAGAGCCCTTTGGACGTGACACGGGGCCAGCGGTTACAACAGCCTGTTTAAAAGCATTGCAAAGTCATGGGGAAAATGCCGTTATGCTTATTTTGGCGGCTGATCACTTAGTTCTTGACCTAGAGGCATTCGGTGCCGCTGTCAATAGCGCAGTTGAATTAGCGCAACTGGGAAAGATAGTTACCTTTGGCATTCAACCAACCGTACCAGAAACTGGATATGGCTATATAGAAGCTAAAGGTACGAATGTAATTCAGTTTATCGAAAAACCAGCTTTCGATAAAGCGCAGAAATACTTAGCTTCCGAAAAATTTCTCTGGAACTCTGGCATGTTTTGTTTTCAAACATCTACCATGTTGAAAGAGATGGCAATGCATAGTGAGGAAATTTTAGAGGCAACTAAGAGTTGTCTAAAGCTTTCAAACACTGAGATCAAGTCAGATAATTTAACAGTTACATCACTTAACCCTGATGAATTTAAGAATATACGTGATAACTCAATTGATTATTCAGTAATGGAAAAAACCAAGAATGCGGCGGTCATAGCTTGTGATATTGGTTGGAGCGACATTGGCTGCTGGCGCGTGTTTGGCGATCAAACAGAATCTGATGAAAACTGCAATCGCATTCAGGGAGATGCTGTCCTAGTGAATAGTTATAACTGTTCAGTAAATGCTAATGGGCAGAGCAAGGTCGTAGGATTGGTTGGGGTAGAAAATCTCGTCATAGCCGATACCCCCGACGCTTTATTAATTGCTGATAAGAAGCAATCCCAAGATGTAAAAAAGATTTATGCTCAGCTAAAACTACAGGATCATGAAGCTTATAAATACCATAAAACGGTTTATCGTCCATGGGGTACATACACCGTTTTGGAAGAGGGAACAAATTTTAAAATCAAACGGATTGAAGTCAAGCCTAGTGCCAGCCTAAGTCTGCAGATGCACCATTACCGCAGTGAACACTGGATAGTGGTCAGTGGCACTGCAAAAGTCATCAATGGTGATAAAGAACTGATATTGAATATTAATGAATCGACGTTTATTCCAGCAACCCACAGGCATCGGCTGGAAAATATTGGCAAAGACACCATGGTGTTAATCGAAGTACAAACTGGGTCTTACTTAGGAGAAGACGACATTGTCCGTTTCGATGACATCTACGGAAGATCATTATGCCAGTTCTGAGTTATTTAAAGGTTTGTAATGTACGGGGCAAGCTGGGGGCTGAACTGAATGAAAAGATTGCTTACCTTATAGACAGTGCTTATAGTCAACACCTCAATGCTCGGCGGATGATGGTAGCTGACGACATGAGCTGCTCAACTGCGTTGCCAGAATATGCACAGAATTCGGTTATCATGAAAATCCCCGCCAAACGAACGTTTTTATAGTAGGTTAGAAATGCATAAAAAAGCGTTGATAACTGGCATTACCGGGCAAGATGGTGCCTACTTAGCCGAGCTGCTTCTAAAAAAAGGCTATAGAGTTCATGGCATTAAGCGGCGTGCATCTTTATTCAATACAGATCGAATAGATCATCTCTACAAAGATCCTCATGAAACCAATGCAGATATGTTCTTGCATCATGGTGACTTAACTGATTCTTCCAGTCTGATTCGCATTATTCAGCAAGTAGAACCTGACGAGATATACAACCTAGCAGCTCAAAGCCACGTTGCTGTTTCTTTTGAAGAACCTGAATACACTGCAAATTCCGATGCGCTTGGAGCTTTAAGAATTCTTGAAGCAATTCGCATTCTAGGCATGGAAAAGAAAACCCGCTTTTATCAGGCAAGTACGTCTGAGCTGTTTGGCCGGATACAAGAGATTCCTCAAAACGAAAAGACACCATTTTATCCCCGTAGTCCCTATGCAGTAGCAAAGCTATATGCTTACTGGATCACGGTCAATTACCGGGAAGCATATGGTATTTATGCTTGTAACGGAATTCTGTTCAATCATGAATCACCGGTTCGTGGTGAGAATTTTGTTACTCGCAAAATTACGCGTGCCTTGGCACATATCAAGTTAGGGCTACAGGACTGCCTGTATCTCGGTAATCTGGACGCTAAGCGGGACTGGGGACATGCAAAAGACTATGTCGAGATGCAGTGGTTAATGCTCCAACAAGATCAACCAGAGGACTTTGTTATTGCCACTGGTGTTCAATACAGCGTGCGGGATTTTGTCAATGCCGCCGCTGCTGAACTTGACATGAAAATTCATTGGGTTGGTCAAGGTGTTGATGAGAAAGGCTATTGGGTCAATCAGCAGGCAAAAGTAAGCACCACTCAAGTACAAGAACCGGTTGTCCGTGTTGATTCACGCTACTTTCGACCTGCAGAGGTAGAAACACTACTAGGCGATGCTAGTAAGGCTCGAGAGAAATTAGGTTGGTCACCCAAGATCATCTTTAGGGAGTTAGTTGCCGAGATGGTTCGTGAAGATTTGAAATCTGCGGAGCGTAATGAGTTGGTCAAAAGCCATGGTTATCCTGCATTTGACCGCATGGCGGGCACAGTATGCTGATCGTTGAAGGTATCAAGCAAGCGCTCATTATTTCTATCCTTTCGAAAGGATGGTCAGCAGCTCTTGCGTTGTTAGCTGTGCCGTTCTATTTGGATTTTATAGGAGTTGAGGCTTATGGCATAGTGGGCTTGTTTGTCAATTTTTCCATTTTGATAGGATTTCTTGACTTTGGATTGGGTACGACGCTTACACGAGAACTTGCTCGACAGGCGGTTAAAACGGAAACCTTAGCTGACCGACGAGATATAGTGCATACATTTGAATTTACTTATGCTCTCATTGCGTTACTGATAGGAGTGGCAGTGGCAGCTGGTTCAACGGCAGTAGCTAAGTACTGGGTCCGCCCCCAGACCTTGACAAGCACAGAAATTGCTCAGGCACTTATTCTTGCGGGCATTGCGTTAGCATGCCAATGGCCAACAAATCTATACTCCGCAGGTCTAGCAGGTTTGCAACGGCAAGTTCAACTTGGTGTAGCAACAATGTTATTTTCTACCATACGTATTTTACTTACATTGACTGCAGTATGGTGGCAGTCAAACCTTGAAAGCTTCTTTTTGGCTCAAACTTTTTCTGCAGGAATGCAAACACTAGGCACACGTTGGTTGCTATGGAGATGTCTCACAATGAGTGAGCATAAACCTTGCCTAAAGCTTACGATTATTAAGTCATCGCTTCGCTTTGCTAGTGGAATAACTGGGATTACCATTACCAGTATCATTTTAACGCAAATCGATAAAGTAATTCTTAGTAGAGTGCTGAACCTTACAGAATTTGGTGTTTATGTAGTCGCTAGTACATTTGCAGCAGGACTTTACGTCCTTATTAGCCCGATGTTCTCCGTAATTTTTCCACGATTTTCAACAATTATCCATGAAGGTGATACTGTTAAGTTGGCAAGTTTGTATCATGCCAGTAGCCAAGTTATGGCCTTGCTTGTAATTCCGGCAGCGGTGATAATAGCCCTGTTTTCAAAACAAATTGCATATATTTGGACCGGTGATTACGAAATAAGCCTGAACATAAGTCATATTTTACCTTTTCTTATTATGGGCAATGCATTTAATGGACTTCTTAATATTCCTTTTTCTATTCAGATGGCCTATGGCTGGACAAGCTTAGCCTTGGGATTGAATATTCTATACATATTTTTCTTGGCTCCCGGAATTTGGTTAGCTGCTCTAAATTACGGTGCAACTGGCGCCGCATCATTATGGCTTATTCTTAACTCACTAAGTTTTTTATTTATGCCATTACTGATGCACAAGAAATTAATTAAAAAGGAAATGTATAAGTGGTACAAATACGGTGCAATAATTCCATTATTGACATCTTTTTTATTTGCCATACCTTGTGCTTCATTCAATCTAATTGGTAGCAAAGTCGAATCATTGGTTTTCATAATGTTACTATGGTTAACAATTGTATGTCTTCTAATTTTAATCCTTCCAAGAACAAGGTATTATTTTTTGACCACGGCTTCTAGCATTAGCTAACGGTGAAATATAGATAATTTAGCAAATGGCTTTATAAGATGGTTACATTATTGAAAAATAGTGAAATAACAGAACTCTGGGATAAGCAACTATACCTTTCTAGGTGGATAATAAAGCGGAGCTACGATTCATGTTTCAAGTATTACAGTCAAAAAGGCAGATTGTCGAAGCGAGAAGTTCAATGGTTTCAAAGGGGCAATCACCTACTGAAGGCAAATTGGTGCGTTTTCTTCGAAAGTTTGGACTGCGTAAGAGTTTGCCTGTAGGAGACGAGATAAAAAGTTGGGATGTTGCTCAAACCTTAGACTTTATTGAAGGAAAATTATCTAGAGATGCAAAAATTCTCGATCTTGGCGCATTCTGCTCTGAGGTACCGGTAGCCTTAGCAAGAATGGGTTTTGTTAATGTTCATGGTGTGGACCTTAATCCTAAAGTTTTAAACATGCCTTATCCGGAACAAATTAATTACTGTGTTGGTGACTTTATGAACACACCATACCCAGCAGATAGTTTCGAAGCTATCACATCTATTTCCGTCATCGAGCATGGTTATAACCCAGAACGCTTGTTTTTTGAAATCGCTCGTATATTAAAGACTGGTGGTTATTTTATTGCCTCCTTTGATTATTGGCCAGAAAAGATCGACACCAACAGAATTCGATTCTTTGATATGAGCTGGCTGATTTTTTCGGAGCATGACATAAGCCTCATGCTTAATGAAGCACAGCGTCATGGCCTAAATCCTGCTGGCAATCTTTATCCAAAGGCAAGTGGCCGTCCAATTAACTGTATGAATTTAAACTATACCTTCGGATGGGTAGTCCTACGTAAGGATGACTAATGCGAGTTTTGCTGGTAACAGGTTGTTATCCACCTGATCAATGTGGGATTGGTGACTACACTGAGAAGCTGGCAAACTCTTTAAGTTTAATCCAAGATGTTAAAGTCGGTGTATTGACAGCGTTGGTTCATGATCGCAATAACAAAAGTGCAAGTTCTGTCGAATTGATTGATGTAGTAAATCAGTGGACTTTTTATCAATTACCAAAGATAATTCTCACGATTCGTCGGTGGAAACCTGATATTGTTCATATCCAATACCCATCTCAAGGTTTTATTCACCCAGGATCAATATCTTTTTTGTCATTAGTCTGTCGTATTTCGGGAATGAGGGTGGTTCAAACATGGCATGAGCCCCATGGGCAGAGTGGCAAAAATTATGTAAAAAACTTCTTTTATTTTTCTGTTCTTAAGTTGGGAGCAATGGGACTTATTTTTGTACGTCCTAATTATACTAGTCTTTTACCAGCTTCCTACCGTGAAATGATTAGGCGTATCCCTCAGGCAACAATTCCAAATACCAGCCCATTACCTATAAGCAAGCTCAGTAAAAGACACCGTCTGTTGCTCAAAAAAGAATATCTTGGCACTTATCAACGCTTGGTGGTTTTTTTTGGGTTTGTTTATCCTAGTAAAGGTATTGAGTTACTTTTTGATATTGCTACTTCATCAAGTGATTTATTAGTTATAGCGGGTACACTCAAGGATACTAGCTATATTCAGCAGTTGATCAACATCGCACAGAGCAAAAACTGGAGATGTAACCAAGTTCACTTCACAGGGTTCCTTGCTGCTCATGATGCTGCTAATTTATTATCTATAGCAGACGCAGTTGTTTTGCCCTTTCTTGATGGTGGCGGTGAGTGGAATACATCCATTCACAGTGCTTTAGCACAAGGGACGCTAGTGATTACCACCTCTTTAACACCGCATGGCGATGAGCCAAAGCGCAACTTTTATACTGCTGCATTAATGGATATTGTGGATATGCGAGACGCCCTTGATCGACTTGCTGGACGTCGTATACCACCCATATCTCCGGAAATTCAGTGGGCTGAAATTTCAAGCGCTCATCTAGCTTTCTACCATCAATTATACACTCACCTGTGAATAATTCATCGTGAACACTCATTCCAACAGGATTGCTATGATTACTGGTTTGCGGGGACAAGATGGAACCTACCTTGCCGAGTATTTGATAACGAAGGGTTACCAGGTGATTGGTACCTCCCATACTGTGAAAGGAACTTATCATCTACCCATGCTTGATACTGGAGTAGAAATTAAACAGCTTGACATTCATAAGGTTAACGAAGTGAAGAACTTTATTGACAAAGTTCGCCCAGCTGAGATCTACAACTTTGCTGCTAGATCCTCAAGCGCGCAGCTTTTTGATGATCCCATCGCAACAGCAGAGATTAATGGGTTAGCAGCTGTACGCTTTTTGGAGGCTATTCGCGAGGTTTCTCCAGAAACTCGTTTTTGTCAGGCTGCAAGTAGCGAGATATTCGCAGGTACAATTGTCTCTCCACAAGATGAAAGTACCTCATATTGCCCTATTAATGCCTATGGTGCAGCCAAGACTTATGCTGCCAACATAGTAAAAGCATACAGATTAAGCCACGGATTATTTGCAAGTACGGCAATTCTGTACAATCATGAAAGCCCTCGTAGAAGCATGGACTATGTAACTAGAAAGATTTCGCACTCAGTAGCCAAGATTGTTCTGGGACAAGCGAATGAATTGATATTAGGCGCCTTGGGCAGCCGTCGTGACTGGGGGTTTGCTGGTGACTATGTCCGCGCGATGTGGCTCATGCTACAGCAACCGATTGCTGAGGATTGCGTAGTTGCTACTGGCATATCACACAGCGTGCGTGATTTCTGTCAGATTGCCTTTTCACACGTGGGTCTGGATTATCGGGATTTCGTTCGAGCTGACCCTCAATGGAACCGACGAACAGAAACGGTGGAGCTACGGGGGAATCCAACAAAGATACAAAGCTTAGGTTGGGGAACTAGTATCAGCTTCACTGAACTCGTGCATATGATGGTTGATGCCGACCTGGCGCTGTTAAAGTCTTATTTGAACAAACCTGTATATGGATCCGGTATTTTTCATCATGTATAACGCAATCGATCAATGCCGTATATGTGGCAACAAGAATCTTGTTAAGGTACTAGACTTGGGTGAGCAAACCTTAACAGGTGTATTTCCTAAGCGTAAAGATCAGAAAATCACATGTGGTCCACTACAACTGGTCAAATGTATGGGAGGCAGACAGTACTGTGGTTTACTGCAATTAGCTCATTCGTATAACGAGGGCGAGATGTATGGCGTTAATTATGGTTATCGCTCGGGACTTAATCCTAGTATGGTGCAACACCTTCATGCGAAAGTTGCACGTATACTCGACATTGTTGATTTTTCAAACAATCCAATTGTGCTTGATATCGGCAGCAACGATGGCACGACTTTGTCAGCGTACCCTTCTGCGGCATGTATTCGGGTGGGCATAGACCCAACCTCTACAAAATTCTACCAATATTATCCAGAGGATGTCACTGTAATTGCAGACTTCTTCTCCGCAAACCGCTTTTTTGAAGCATTTCCTGATCAGAAGGCCCGTGTAGTAACTTCGTTTTCAATGTTTTATGACCTTGAAAACCCCATGAATTTCGTACGTGATGTTGCAGAAATCCTTGAGCAACAGGGTATTTGGGTATTCGAACAGAGCTATATGCCGCTGATGTTGGAGCATAATTCGTACGACACTGTGTGTCATGAACATCTGGAGTATTACGGTCTGAGACAAATAGACTGGATGCTGAGCCGGAACGGTCTCAAGATCGTGGACGTCGTGTTCAACAATATAAATGGTGGCAGCTTCTCAGTAACAGCAGCAAAAGTGACCTCAAGCTATGCCGAAAGTACAAATGCAAAGAAAATTCTTGTTCGTGAGGAGGCTCAAGGTCTTGATGGTTTAGAGCCTTACTTCGCATTTGCAGAACGAACTTTGGCAAGTCGCAATGAGCTCAGAGACTTTGTTGCTCGAACTCATGCTAAAGGGCATAAAGTAGCTTTTCTCGGTGCTTCCACTAAAGGTAACGTACTTCTGCAATACTGTGGGTTCGGTGAAAAAGATGTGCTTGCAGTAGGAGAGATCAATCCAGAAAAGTTTGGTTTTTACACCCCGGGTACTCTTCTCCCCATTATCAATGAAAAGGATTTACTTGATGATGAACCGGATTATTTGATTGTTCTTCCTTGGCATTTCAGAGATTTTTTCGTAGAGAAATACAGCCTTAAAAAGGCTCGACTAGTGTTTCCTTTACCCCAGTTAGAAATCATTTACCCAAACAATTAAATCATCTGACTGCACACATCACTCATGACATTACTGCAACTTAGTGGCCATCAAAAAAGACTACTGATATCATTTGCTATTCCAACATACAATTTTGGAAAATTCATTGGTGAGACGGTTCGTTCCATCATCGAAGGTGCATCAAAGCTCAAACAAGACGACTATGAGATTGTTATATTAGATGGTGGCTCAGACGATGCAACCGATCAGTTAGTCAGCAAACTATCACAGCAATATAGAAATATTCGCTACACGAAGAAATCAGTAAGAGGTGGTATTGATCAAGACTTAAACGAAGTAGCGGGAATGGCTGAGGGGGAATATATATGGCTTTTCAGTGCCGATGATATTCTTGTCTCCAGTTGGGATCTTTATATTGCTTCCCTGCTTGATATGCAAAAAGACATCTACTTAGTACCAGCTAAACTCTGCGACTTTTCCATGAAGCATCTGCGCAATAACCCCATTTTTAATACTACCAACGAGTACTTAGAGTTCAGTTTCGATGGCAATAGCAAAACTATAGATAATTATCTACAGCAGGCTAATACACTTGAAGCATTATTCAGCTTCATGAGTGCTGTTATCGTAAAAACCAGTTTTTGGGAAAATTCCAAGGAGAGACCTGACTACTATGGAAGTTGTTGGGCTCATTGTGCCAGACTACTACCATCTTTTTTTCAAACAACGACTCTAGTATATATAAATAAATACTTAATCAAAAAAAGAGGGGGAAATGATTCGTTTATGGAAAATGGATTTGTGTCACGTATAGGAATAGCTGTTGATGGCTGGGGGCGAATTATCCATGATTTTTTTAGCAATCATCATCATAAAGATCAATTATTCAGGGCTCTCAGAAAAGATATGCCAATTTTGTTATTTGTTTATGCTAGGATTTCAGCAAAAAGCAAGTTAGAAATTATACGCTTGAACACTATGTCTCGCGCACTTTACTTTGAATGGTCAGCCACACACCGTTCAAAAATATGTTATTTATTGTATAGACTAGTACCTGCTAGCACGGTTTTGAATCATATATTAGAGCCGTGCTTGCCATTTCTAATAAGGCTCAGGCATAAATTAAGATCTGCTATTTCAAGAACACAATGAATGCAAGCAATCTATTTATTATAATTATTTGCATTGTTAATATGTTGGGGGTTCCTCGTTACTTATTTCGATGGGGAGACCCAGCATCTTCTCCCGCATATGAGCTTATTCCTGATGAGTATTTTTTATTTTGGAATTCACTGACGGTAATACTCGTTATAACCTTGATTGCAAACTTACGTAAACTCTCTTTGCTTTTTACAACGTGTTATTTTTACCTGTTATATTTTTCAATGGTAGTTATCGCACAAAGTAAATCATTTTATGTCCATGGCACAGGAAAAAGCCTAATTCTTAATGGATTCATATTTATTTCTCTCGCTTCCAACTCGAAATGGGTAAGTATAAAAAAATTAAATAAAGCCATTGAACTTCTTGCACTTTCATGTAGCATTTTCATTTTTTTTCAGATAATACAACTCTATATATTTGGTGTACTTCCCGCTCACTCCCACGCGGAATTTATAATAAGATTTGGAGGAATATATGATGATAGCTTGGTACTAGCTATTATTTTGCCTATGTTTGCCGGCTATTATCTAAACAAGTTTCTAAAACCTATCGCCAAAATGATAATATGTCTCTTGTGTATCATCATGTCATTTCTCACTGGAAGCTTTACTGGCATCCTTATTATGTTACTTTACATAGTTTGGTGCATGCGACAAAACCTTAGCTTATTATTTGGACTCTTTTTTGTCATTACAATAGCAAGTGTTTGTCTATTCGAGAAGCTGTACAACAATTGGTTGTTCAAGCAGGATTCGATTTACTCTCATATAAATGGATGGGATAATCTTGTTCAGCTTACTGCTCCCACATTGTTGGGAATTTATCCGACTGACCTATATCCAGAACCGGGTTATGCCTCGTTATTGCTCAATTTTGGGGCCCCTTTACTGTTTTTTTGGTTGCGACTTTATGCTTCGTATCGCTTATATGCTTTTTTTCTCTTAAAAATCAATCTACTGAAAGGGACTTACGCAAGCTTTTTGGGGCAACGGAGGGTCTAGTAATAAGTGTTGCTTTGGCCAACTTCAATTTTCCCGTGGTAGTTTTTCCACCAATTTTCTTTATGCTTGCCATTGTATCTGGGCTTTCAGTATATCACTACTCACAGATCAAAATATCAAAAAACATCGCTAAGCTAAACGTTGATCTCTAGAATTATACGTATGTTTTTCTCCTAAGTAGCTGGCCATATTGAATCACATATTTCTGGCTACTTGGCTATGCGAGGCACAATGTAGGGAGCATAGCCGTAGCTATGTGACCGGAGTTGTAACGAAGCAGAGTACCTGAACAAGGAGTCAGAAATATATGTTTTATATGGTTAGCTACTTACACAGAACTTAGCCGAATATTTTTTTCAATTTCGGAACTTTTATTAAGTGCTTTGATACCAACTGAGACTTTAACCCGGCAAACCAATTACTTACTTTGAAAAGCAAATAATCAACCATCCTAAGATGGCTCAAATTTAGCTGTGAGTAGCATTTATGAAAGTACTACATTTTTTTAAAAGCTATTACCCTGATAGTTATGGTGGAGTTGAAAATATGATCTTTCAACTCGCGCAGAATGGTTTTAAGCAGGGTATTCAATCAGAGGTATTGTCATTAAGCTCAAAGGGGTGCACAAGAAATGAAAGAATTGATGACCATCTAGCACATCGCTCTAATCTTGATTTTTTTCTGGCATCGACGGGGTTTTCATACTCAGTCTTCAGGGACTTCAGGGAACTTGCAGATAATGCGGATGTTATACACTATCATTTTCCTTGGCCATTCATGGATGCTGTTCACTTTATCAATAGGATGACAAAACCTACCCTAGTTACCTATCATTCCGACATTATTAAACAGAAGTATTTATATTATTTCTATAAACCATTAATGTATTTCTTTCTGAAGAGTGTCGACCGAGTCGTCGCTACCTCTTCAAATTACTTAAAAACCAGCTGTGTATTAAAAAATTTAAAAAAAAAAATTGACGTTATTCCGGTAGGTATAAATGATCATTCTGCTGTTCCTTCCTCTAATCTCCTAAAAATCAAGTGGCAGCAGACTATCCCGTCTCCTTTTTTTCTTTTTATTGGTTCCTTCCGATATTACAAAGGCCTCCATATTCTTTTAGAGTCTATGAAAGGAGTTGATTTACCCGTTGTTCTTGTCGGCACCGGAGCCCTTGAGAAGGAACTCAAGTTGCAGGCACAGCAACTAAAACTCCGGAACATCCATTTTTTGGGAGCGCTAACTGATGAAGATAAATGCGTCTTGTTAGAATTATGCTTAGCAGTTGTATTCCCGTCCCATCTACGTTCAGAGGCTTTTGGCATCACCTTGGTTGAAGGTGCCATGTATAGCAAGCCTCTCATCTCCAGTGAAATCGGCACAGGTACTACCTATATCAATATTAACAATGAGACAGGTCTGGTCGTTCCTCCCTCAAATCCCACCACCTTAAGAGCAGCGATGCTCACCCTCTGGAATAACCCTCAGCTAGCTTTCCGACTTGGCAACAATGCTAGAATCCGCTACGAACGGCTATTTACTGTTGATAAAATGGTGAGACGTTATGCGGAGCTTTATCGTTCGCTTATTCACTCATAGTTTTGATCATATGCAACAGTCAAGTAAGAACAACATAACTAATTGTGAACTCTAAAGCTAAAAAATGTTAAGAAGCGGAATGATTACGTGATGTGAGGTGTTCATGTTGCTCTAAAATGAGCGTTCACGTTCGCCAGAATATCCGCTTTTACAGGTCTTGAATCTTGATTACTTTTGAAATGAAAAACTTAACACCAACCCATCAATTGTTTGACTCTTCAAGAATCACGTTCTGATCTAGATCCCTTGACCCAGATCTCTCTACTTTTGGGTGTTATGATGTCTCTAACAAATTGCTTTAACTTATGCCGCGTTGGATTTGCTTTAGCTTCCCAGTTACTAGAAGAACGCTGATAGAAATCTTTGAAGTCAAATGGAGCATTATATTTATTTAACTTGCACTCTTTAAGTAGCTTTTGAGAAAAACATTAGAAACCTGTAGCCCATTATGAAACTGATTATTACAATCAAGAATTGAAGCTACGCAATCAATAACTTCTTGCTCAAGATCTGAGTCAATATAAATCGCATTGTCTTCTAATACTCTGTATGCAGCAATAACAGATTTAAATACGCGATCATATGCTTCGAATGTATAGCTGTAAGCTTTAAAATAATCGGACACAAATTTTTTCTTCATCACCTTCTTAATTTAAATTGTCAAACTGTTTAAAGTTTGCCCTTGCATTAGATGTCGATATTACTGCTTTATAGATTTCTTCAAGAGCAGTGAACTTCTTCTATTCAAAGTTAGCAACAACTAAGTTTTGATGACATGCGAACAAAGACAAGTCAGCCTGCAACACATCTTTTTTAATCGAGAGTTCATGTTCAAACCGCTTAACTGACTTCTTTAAACTATTACCTATGAGCATCTTGCCTATAACTGCCACGACACTTGCTCCTGCAAAATACCCGCCAAGTAATGAAACAAAAAACTCTTGCATAATATTACTGCTAACAAAATCTGGGTCAGATCTTACATCATGCCTAACAATTGACTTTTAAGGTGATAAGAAGACATATTCACTCAATGAATATCCTAGCCCCAGCTTTCTTGTTGGCATTTTTACGTTTATCTTTCGGCTGGGGCGGTCCCTCAGGGACGGAAGGCGCGTAATAGCAGTACTTCCGCCCCATATAGGCTTTCACGCTTTGGATTTCCCTTCACACTCCGCTTTGTATAGTTTTAGTGCGAGATTTTCGGTAACTAATTGTTTGAATATTTCGATAAGTTTTGATTTGATAGCTTCGGACCCATCAACCTTTATACCTGCACCTTGTGAGTTATCATCGTCTGACTTTTTTTGGAAAGCCTGCATCACCGTCATTTGGACCATCGGGTTTAGATTGCCCAACATTTCTTGCCTAATTTTCCACTCCCATTTAAAAAAATAGCCTTCGATTCCTTCAGCCCAGAGTCTTGCAATACCATCCTCTTTGTCAGCCAAGCTACTTTGCTCTTGATTCAGCATCTTCTGGCCTCCTGTGAAAATAGACGTCAGTAGTATAGAATATTTTTCTCCGGAGCACTTATCTCCTCTTGATATCCGGTGTTTGTCAACACAGTCGACGCTTCCACGCATACAGCATGACATAACTACCCGGCAACTGCCCCGTCTGGATTAAGACAAATCTCATCACCCATTTCACTGTTTCTGAATGCTTTTTACACCATCGCTCTGGATGGCGTTACTTTGCCTACTCATACACCTTTATCCGTCATCATTCTTAATAGCCTAAATCGTTGGACAATGGCCATCAAAAATACGGCTACAGCCTTGTACTTACAGTCAATGGCAGTCATGCTGCTATGCAGAGGCAACTCAAAGCAAAACTGATCTCAAACAATCGCTCCATTAAGTACACAACAGATGCCTGTTACACCGGCCTGCTGCAAGCGCCGCCCTGCTGCTTCAATCTCTTTAACTGTGGTCTGTTCGGCTCGAATCACCATCACCGTGTTAGCGCAGTGTGCTCCAACCACCGCTGCATCAGTGGCGCTGAGAACGGGAGGTACATGCAAAAGAATAATATCGTATTCCTCTGACACTTGGCCCAGCAGCTGCTCGAACCGCTGCCCCATCAGCAGTTCAGAGGGCATATCCGGATACTCACGGCCAACCAATAAATGCAGTCTGTCATTAACTACCGCAGGCACAAACTCCTCATTCTGCTGAAGACAGGCAACCTGGATTCTTGAAGTTTGGAGAGCTCATGATCAACACCCTCGACAGGACTGTAAGATCTATTGTTATTTACAGAGCTGTTATTAAAACTGCTGCAACCATTTCTGCAAAAGTGGGGAAAAAAAGGAAAAGCATCAAGAGAGTCACAATATTGCTAGTCTTGCAATAAAATTGTGCTCATTGAC
>JAQFVO010000412.1 GCA_027942505.1 Endozoicomonas sp.
CCAGTGGCCGTTGATAATGTGAAAAAATTTTTATCTTCAATGCTGAGGTGTTTTTTGCAAGAGTATTATTCCAAGCATGAAATAGTCCTGCACGAAATGTTTGCTCTGAATGGCAGAGAGTTTGATGAATGGCTCAATAGAACGGCGTTAGAAATATTATATTGGTCAGCAATTCAACCAGATGAAATGACGGATGAATTTTATTATTCTAGCCATGATCATAAGAACCAGAATTACAGTGTGCACATAGATCGTGACCAACATCCTGACCCTGAGATCATGGAAACTTCAACCAGGTCCATAAATACTTACCTGTTTTACCACAATGGTAAGAGTGGGAATAGAGGTTTTGGTTTTGCACACGACAACAGTTTTCCTCTGCAAGCTCTGATGAAAGGGTTGTGCCTGCTGTTTAGAATTATGCTAGAACAACACGATTAGAAAAGCTGGGGGTCATATATGGCCCGCCCCGCATTGCAAGGAAAAGTTGTCACAACGGCTTTTAAAGAGTAACGCTTCCACTCTCCTAATAAAGAGACCGGCCTTGGGGTGAGGTCTCAATGCCTCTGGTCCTGATGGAATCCGCGCAACTCGTTGCAGGCTTCTTACACTGATTAACCGCTTTTGCTTTTCTTGTCTAACGACAAATGTTTAATACCTGCATTCAGGCTACTGCCTTGTACGGCTATTTCTTGGTTGACACAGCCCAGGCAATGCGAGCATTTTTATTGGCAACAGCTACCGCTGATATATTCTTGCCCCGGCGCTGATCAAGCTTTTTAATCCAATTATTACGGCGATCGTCGTGTTTGTCGGCTACCCTGACTACGGTTCTGCCACTGTGTATCAGCAGAGTTTGCAGGTAGGTGTCACCCCGTTTGCTGATACCCAGTAAGGTGGGCACTCCACCGGTAGATTGCTGTTTGGGTACCAAGCCAGGCGGCAAGTTCCCGACCATTTTAAATGCCGAGATGTCACCAATCGATGCAAACAGTACTGTGGCACTGAGTAACCCAATGCCCGGTATGGTTAACAGAAGCCGGCATAAAGCGGGCAACTACCTGGTAGCTTCACCAGCGCCCTGCCTCCAACCATTTGTGGTAACTTCCCAGAAGTTATGGAGCCTTCCCTGGAACCATGACTGCGTGACAAAGCCCTCGACAGTGATCATGCTGGCGACGAGCAGTTAACAGAACGTTGGCACTGATCTTGAGGGTAGCGCAACAGCCAGAAATGCGATGTAATAGCCCGGCTTGCCGAGGATGGTTTTCTGCTCTTGAGTGAGCATGACGACTCCAAACTTTAGCGGGTTCGGAGCCGTTATTTTCCGCCTTTTTCCAGTAAATATCGAAGCCTGTTCACTCTAAACTCAAGTGATAGTTATTCATCCGCTTTCCTGATTATTTTTCAGTTTTTTATCCTTTCCCAATCCGGATCTTCTTTTGGGTAATTGAGATACAGTTATGAACTTCCTCTCCACTGGCTCCAGAGCGATTGATCGCTGCACTCGCCTGATCCAGCAATTGGCAGCGACTGCCGGGGTCGGATTTAATGGCCCTCAACCCTGGGATATTCGAGTGCTCAACCCCGATTTTTATAAACGTGTATTTTACGATGGCGTTATAGGGCTGGGGGAGAGCTATATGGAGGGCTGGTGGGAGTGTGAACAGCTGGATCAGCTGTTCACCCGCCTGGTGGGAGCCAAACTTGATGAGCAGATACCAAAGCAACTGTCTGTA
>JAQFVO010000058.1 GCA_027942505.1 Endozoicomonas sp.
GAACTGGTCGGCATCAAGACACTGAACACTCGGGTGAACGGTCAGCTTTATCACAACAACAGCGTTAATCACAGCACGCTCTGTGCAGCGGCGGATCCGAAGTTTATCCAACCTGATTGTCAGCCGGAGTCGATGGCGCAAACCTGCCCGATGCCTTCGCTGACTCTCACCGCTTTGACCACACCGCTGCCCACGGTGGCGCCCTTTAACCTGACGATGGGGATCGCGATTGGTGGTGCTGTTGTGGGTTTCGTTCTTCTCTTCGGCGCCATCGCTTTCGCTGTTAACTGTTGTTTGAACCGTCGTGAGAATGCCCAACCGCAGAATAGGGATATCGGGTAATTTTTGGCAAAAACAGGGAAATTAACAGCCCCCTTTTGCAGTACGAAGTGTTCTTAGCCTGTCAGAGACAATCGTCAAAGAGCAGCTATGCTGATCGCGTTACGCAGGATGTGTTTTTTGTCCGACGGCAGGCGATCCCGGAGCAGATTCGGCGCCGTCTATGACCCAAAAAAACAAACAACAATCTGTGTTCGGGAGGGAACTGTGCAATCGCTCTCTACTCACTGGCTACCGCCTGTCACCACCGGTAATCTCTTCCCTCCCCCAGCATCGGGACGTGCATCGGGGGGAGCTTCCGTCTCGGTGCTGCCCACCGTGGCTTCTTTTTTCTCCTCACTGTCGCCCACCTATTCCCTGCAAAATAAACAACAAACGTCTGATTCTGTGCCCCTGACCAGGGAAAACCCGGCAGATAAGAGTCAGTCGGCCGGCGAAATGATCAACAAGGTCAAGTTAGCCTGCAGTGTGCTCTCCTGCTGGGTCCCATCGGTCAAAGTTGTCAGTGATGTTGTGGCAACACTTTGCTCCTCCCTCTCGGTGGTGCAGGAACTTGGTACTGCACTCAGGGACGGGGGGAGCGCAGCAGGTACTGTGCCGGCTGTGGCAGCCTTTACTCTGGTGGCCCTGGACAACCTTGGCGGCGTTGGCGCAGCCAGACCGGTGCCTGGTCAGCG
>JAQFVO010000656.1 GCA_027942505.1 Endozoicomonas sp.
GATTTGGCAGGCCATGTTTGCTCAAAAAAATATCAGCCGTTCGAGTTGTAGCAGCGTTTATGAAACATTCGGGCTAATGCGGCGATGAGAGTTAGAAAAACCCTGACTTTTCCCCTTGAGGAGCAATCGCTGGATACCAGCGCAAGACATTTACTGCTTCATCGTGCGGCCAACTGGCTGGACAGTGCCATGCGCTCCATCCAGACGACCAGAGGCAGTCAAGCATTCTCCGACGGTAGCCGTTTTTTACCGATACCACCCGTGCGCTTTCGGCGCAGCTTAATGAAATCCCGTCATTTCATGACCACGCGGGAGCGTCTGCCCGGTTGCACCCACATGAGGCGACCTGGTCCTCACCACTGGTAGCCAATACCCATTCTGATACGCCCATCGGCTTTTTTTGTCTGGTCTACCGGGTCGCTGTCGTAATCCAGAGTGTGGGTCAGCTTCCAGCTTATCTGGTCGGTCAAGCCAATTTTTATCCCCTGGTTAAGGGTAAACAGGGTGGTTGAACCTTTCATGCGAAAGAAGGTTCTGCTGTCGGCGAAATAGTGCCAGTTGTTGATAATTTTCGTTGAGTAATTAAATATCCATGTCAGAGCGTAGTCTTGTTCTAACTCCCGGTCTTCATACTTCTCCCAGAGTTGGCTCAGACCTGCGCTGGTTCTCAGGAAGCCGTCTGCGGTTTCCCAGAATCGGTAACCGAGCGTTCCGCCCAGCGATGTAAGGACCTGTAAATCTTCCGTGGAATCGTGCTCCTGTCCGGCTGCCGCCTGTACAAACCAGTGCTCGTCGAGAAAGCGGCTGTAGGAGTAGCCAATATCCCAGAGTGACGCTTTGACACCATCGTCGTTTTCAACTTCGATATCCCAGTACAGGGCGTTTTTGTTCCACTGATCGTTGATGTTTAATGTACCCTCGACACCAAAAAGCAGTTCATCGTCGTTGCCAAACGAGCCATCGAGTATTGCGGTCAGGTTACCACCAAACTCCCAGGTGTCAGCAATCGCTGGCTTATTGGTATGAATGGCTGCCAGCGGCCATGCGGCTGAGAAGGATCGCTTCTGACCATCGGCTTCGATCACGGTAACGCCGGTTTCCTGCCCCTTGATCTGACGCAGGCTGGCTTGTTTTTCACCAATCAGGCTGATCCAGAATGTCTTGTCTGAATCCAGCGCAGAGACAAAACTCCAGTCCAGCTCAAGGGTGCCTGCGTATTGGGTTTTCAGGCTTAACCGGCCGGCATCAAGTTTAATAATGTCACCTGACAGCACATCGCCATTGCTCATCCAGACCGTATCAGCAAACGTCGGTTGACCAATAACCAGATACAGAATCCCAAGCAGTCTGAACCAACGAAAAGGGCTCCTCCGGAGCAACATAGACACAACTTCCCTCAAGCCACCTGGCAAAAGCAAAAAAGACCACAGACCTTGCGATAATACCAGTCAAATCAATGATAATTCTTGCTATATCGTTCCCTTTTTCTTTTCCGTGACGAACTTTTCCAATATCCTGACTGGTAGCCAGCCGCTGGCACTGGTCGCCAAACATCAGGGCCGGGCTTGCGTGTTTTTACCATATCGTGGAGAGTTTGATATTGGGAGCCCCCTTTACCCCTTCGGAAATATGGTACCTGCTCAGCAGGATACCCGCAGGTTGTGTTGTTACTTACGGTCAGCTTGCTGATATGGCCGATGCTCCGGGCTGTGCCCGGGTGATCGGAAATGTTCTCAGACAGCTGCCGGCAGGGAGTGACTTGCCCTGGCATCGGGTGATTAATGGTAAAGGGAGGATTTCTTTTCCTGAGGGTTCCAGTCGCTTCAACTCGCAAAAGTGTCGACTTGAACTCGAGGGTGTAACGGTCTTGTCGGGCAAAATTGACCTCAAGGCCCACCAGTGGCACGGAGAATAATTATATGGAAGGCGCACCGGAAGATATTGCCTTGGCTGTAGAAATTATCCGCCAGCTTGAAAATCTGGCCTATCCGGAAGAGAGTATCCTTAAAGCGATGGTTCACGTGTGTCAGGACACACTCAATAAACTGCCCGACGATGGTACCCGAGAATACTGGCGCCAGACGCTGTTAACCGAACTCAGTCCGGAGCCAGAAGCGGGGATGTCCAGGGCGCATTGAGCAGCTCGCTGAATCGATTGATTGCCGCTATTAGTTAGTCGGCGTAAATGAAAGACTGCCATGGACCGGCATTTTATCGCTACCGTTTTTTCTACATCAGCGGAAGATCTCGCCTCTGACCCTGAAGCCATGGGACGAAAGACCCTGAAGGCATAATCTTTTTTTTCTTACTTCCGATATTCTTGTCAATGCTCAACGGACTGTGTGCAACTGTGAAGACAAGAATTCAAGCTATTTTTCTGTTGTTAGTAATCACTTTTTCATATCCGGCTGGAGCATGTCAGTGCTCTCTGCCCGTTTTCGGTGCCTATGAGACGGCCACGTTGCACTCCATCGAGCAGCTTCAGGTAGAGACGCTGGTCGACAGTGGTGCTACGACCACTGCACTTGATGCCAAAAACATTAAGATGCACATCAACCGCTTCGGGCAACGCTGGGTTTATTACGATTTTGTCCACAGACCAACGGGCAAAACTGTTGCCATGCATCAACCCGTTAGTCGGGTGGTGCGGATTATCACCCACTCGGGTCCCCCAAAAGCCAGGGCGGTCATCAAGGGAACCATCAGCGTGGGCGGCATTGAGCGAACGGTGGAAATGTCGCTGATCAACCGCAGCAATTTTCCCCAGCAACTGTTGCTTGGTCGCAACTACCTGAAAAACACTGCCCTTATCGATTCAGGCGGCAGGAATTTACAAAAAGGACACTGAATAATGAGCAAGTTTTGCCAGCTGCGCGGCTACTTATTAGGTGGTTTGCTGCTGTCTTGCCTGCCTGTTAATGCCACCGGCACGGTTTTGCACAGGGCGGTGGAGCCTGCCCAGGTGCAGCTGGACGTTACTGTAGAGAACAAGAATCTGACGCTCTATCTCTCGATACCGCTTGCGTCCCTGTCATTTTTAGCGCCCGACGACACTCCACAAACACTTATTGACCATTTACACAGGCCACAGACGCACTGGAGCATCAGTAAAAAGGCTAAGTGTTCGGCGCAAAACCGCCGCATTTTCTCTGCTGATGAAGACGTTCAGGTGGTTTATGAATTTCAATGCCAGGCCCCAGATCATCTTGAGCACATCCGCTCCCGGCTTCTGGTTTTCCTGCCCGGGCTGAAGCAAATTAATACATGGGTATCAACGGATAGCTCGCAGAACAAGCAGGTGGTGAATATCCCCGGGGGAATCATCAACTTGCACCCGGCGGGCACTTAGTACAAAGGATCGGTGCTATGGATAAACAACTGGCTGTGGATATTGACAGCCTGACGTTAGAATTTGCCGGTAATCAATGCCTGAACATTCCCTCTCTGACCGTAGAGCAGGGGGAGACGGTGTTGTTCTTTGGTGAAAACGGCTCAGGAAAAACCACGCTGATGAAAGTGCTGTCCGGGCTGATCAGGTGCAACTCGGGCAGGCTCAGGGTGCTCGGCCACGACTTGACCACCATGCCAGACAGGCAGGCCAGTCAGTTTCGAGCAGACTACATTGGTCATGTATTTCAGGAACTCAATTTGATTCCCTACCTTAGCGCCATGGAAAACATTGTCCTTCCCTGTGGCCTCTCAAATATTCGAGCAGATAATGCCGCCAGTTCTGGCCTGACACCAGAATATGAGGCTTATCAGTTAATGGCGAAGTTGAAATTTGAAGACCCTGAGCGTCTGAAAAAAGATATAGATAAACTGAGCCGGGGGCTACAGCAGCGTATAGCCATCGCCAGGGCGCTGATGGGTAAGCCGAAACTGGTGTTGGCCGATGAACCCGCCTCAGCTATGGGGAGCTATAGCCAGAAAGTTGTGTATAAATTGCTGACCACATGGGCCCGGGAAAACGGCAGTACGCTGATATGCATCAGTCACAATAAAGACGCCGACGCTTTTTTTGATCGTCGGGTGAACATGAAAGAGATAAACGAAAATGCGGAGTTTAATCCACTATGGTAATTGCGCAGATTATCACCAAGAGTTTACTGCGCCGTAAAAAGCGGGTGTTGATTGCGCTGTTGGCCATGTCCTTCACCGTCTATTTTGTCTTGCTGTTGACTCATCTGAAAGTTGGTCTGGCCAACTCACTGGCACGGGTGAGTGAACAGGCTGAACTGATCGTTGGCGCCCCGGCACAGCCGGTTCACCTGGCGCTGTACGGCTTATTCCGTTTAGGCAACCCTCCGCCGGCGATCAGCTACGACTACGTAAAACAGTTGCAAGCTAACCAGGAGGTTGCCTCGGCCATTCCCCTGAGCCAGCAGGAGAGCCATCGGGGCCATGCGGTAACCGGAACCAGTGAGCAGCTGTTTGACAGCATTAGCGCTGATCAGATCTTTGCCCGGGGCGAAGGGTTCTCGCACCCTTACAGTGTCGTGCTCGGTGCCTCCTTTGCCCGGGACTCAGGCTATTTGCCGGGTGAGAAGATGACCATTGCAGCAGGGTCAGAACCTACCGTTGATGATGAATATGCTGAACCATTTACCATCACTGGCATCCTGGCGCCCACCGGCTCGGTGTTGGACGACGGTATATTTGTACCGATCACCACGTTACAAGGCATGCGCAGTGCGTACCATTCTGGTGCTGGTCATGATGTCAACTTGATTCTGGTTAAGCTACACAGCAAGCAGGCAACACTGCCAATACAAAATCAGATCAAAACAACCCTAGGC
>JAQFVO010000659.1 GCA_027942505.1 Endozoicomonas sp.
GTCTTTTGTTCTGACCTTCATTCACCAATTGGTAGACAGGTGCAGTGATTACAGAAATGGTAGTACCTAGCACAGCACCGACCACACCTGCGACGGAAAAACCAAAGGCCAATGCGGCTGTAGCCGGGGCAAGTACCACGCGGCCAACTTGAGAGAACGCGTTAAACCCCTTCAGCGCAATGCTTAGCGCATAATCTGACAGAGGCTTGGTTTCCACCTCGCGCCCCAGAGCGTACCTATCTGCTTTGTAAATCGCCCCACCTAAATAGCCAATAGCTCCACCCAATGCACCACCAATCAGACCAAAAGGTTGGCCTGAGATTTCATAAACTTGCTGCCAAAAGCATTTGAAATCATTAGACACTTCGCGCCCGGCAAACAGGGCTCTGGACCGAAAAGAGTCATTATTTACTTGATGGTCAACACCCGGGCTTATTTTGCGCTCAAAATCCGATTGAAAAGAACATTGGCGCAATAAACTTACTGAATTCATTTTTTCCACTCCTCCATGAATTTGTTAATAATCTAAATCAGTCAACATGGCATTGAAATAACAGTAGAGACAGAATCGGTAACCAATAAGGTACGAGCAGCGGCGCCGTTGAACGGAACCAATGGTGTGATAAACATAGATTGAAAAATGGCCATCCTCATCGCATTAGCACCAATGTTCACCAGCCTCAGCAGGTAAAATGGCAGACTTGTATCCCCGACCGATTGAGGGTGTCGCGAGCAAAAGGTTGCCCCCCCGACCATCATCCACGTGGAGGCAGAGATTCATTAAGACTTTTGCTAAAACAGGAAATTATTTCTGCACGATTACCAGGCAAAGCAAATGCCTCACTGTTGAGGCACTGGTATCACGCTAGAACCAGTCCGGCCTGGATTCGACATATTTACCGCCGGGAAACAAAGCTGCACTTGCTGCAGCAAACATGGCAACATAGGAGCCATTCACGGCACCGTTGATGACATAATCCGAGATACTTCTAATCTGTGCATACTCGCCCTTGTGGCGCTTCACCATATTGTATACAGAAGTACCCACAACAGTTGTGGTGGCCCCTAACCCTGCACCGGCCACTCCCGCGGCAGAAAGGCCCAGTAGCAATGTATAAGCAGCTGGAGTAAGCACCACGCCGACAAGTTTACAAGTAGCACGACGGGTTTTGTTTGCAGCCTTTACCGCATAATCTGACAGTGGTCTGGTCTGCTCTGCGCGCCCCAACGCCTGCATGCCTG
>JAQFVO010000700.1 GCA_027942505.1 Endozoicomonas sp.
GGCCGGCAGACTCTTTTGCCATCATCGAGCCATGAGGCGCGACGTTGCCGGAGCCGGAGGACTCTGCCTCTGTGGCGGCTGGCTCTTGATGCCACTTGACGGTGGCCGGATTGGAAGCCTGAATCACAACCTTTCCCCCTCAGGGTAAATTTAGGAATACCAGAGCCTACGGGCTTATTGAGTACTACAGAGCTACTTTAAAATGACGATTTTTGTGCACCTATTGTCGTTCAGTAGTGGCGATTTCGACCTAATTTACAGGTTTGGTCATTTTTCTATTTCTTACCTGACCCTTGGCACTCCCGGGATGTCTGAATTTCGTGTTAAGCAAAAAAAAGTCGGCCTTCGCGTAACTATATGGTTAATGTCTTGCAACGCATCAGCCGCTACCCGGCCCGGAACATCCGGGACCTGATACCGCGAACTTGGAAAGATAAATTCGGGGCCAATCCACTGAAGTCCGATCTCGACTGATAGGGGGCGTCTGCCCCCTGTTCTTACGCTGGACGTCAGCAGGCCAAGGGTCTGACACGATCCATTCCATGCAAACCTATCAATTCCACTTCGTTTTTGCCGCCCCTGATGCTTTTGCCAGCTCGTTGACGACCCGCCAGTGCCCCCTGCGTTGCACAGCGCACATGACTTTGGCCCGCTGACGTTCGTCACCCAGATCAGCCCCATTGTCCAGCAGAAGACGGATGATGTCTGAGAGCCCATTCAAGGCAGCAATCATTATGATCGAATCACAATCATTGAGATTACGGATATGGGCATTAGGGTCAGCGCCGTGTGTAATCAACAGGCGGGCAATATCCAGGTACCCTTCCTGGCTGGCCATGGCCAGGTTTGTCCAGTAACGGTCAGAATCCTGATAGCAGCGGATATCGACCTCGGCACCGTGTGCAAGCAACAGGCGGACAATCTCGAGGGCACCAAGCTGGGTAGCAAGCGTGAGGGCTGTGGCGCACTTCAAATCATGATACGGCATAGAAAGATTCACCAGGGCTCCACGTTTGAGCAACAGGCGAACAGTCTTCGGGCAGCAATTGAAGACCGCCATCATCAGGGCGTTAACACTGGCGCCACGATTGATCAAAAAACGCACAATCTCCACATGCCCTTTGTCGGCAGCGGCCACCAGGGCACTTTGTCCGCTCCCGTCGGTGGCGTTTAGAAGAGCACCTTTTGCCAACAACACAGTGATGCACTCCAGGCACCCATGCCCGGCTGCCGACATCAGGGCAGTACTCCCATCACAGGTGGTGACATTAACATCGGCACCATTGGCCAGCAACAGGCGGATAATCTCCGGGTGTCCTTGCCCGGCAGCGAACATCAGGGCTGTCCTGCCATCTCTCGTGGTAGCAGTGACTCCGGGGCCGTAGCACATTAAAAAAAGGGTAATCGTTGGGAGCTTTTTCATGGCAGCTGACAGCAGGGCGCTCCAACTGTATGTATCCGCAGCCTTGCGCTCGACATTGTTGACCCACGGATCGTTGTCCAGCAGGTACCGCAATGCCCCTTCTCGGCGGCTGCCATCAGGGCCGTTTTGCCCGTCTTATCCCAGGGCCCCAAGGTAATGGCGTTAATATCAGCCCCGCGGGCCACCAGGAACCTGACCACATCAAGATGCCCACTTTCGGCAGCAGCAATCAACAGGGTAATCTCATCCCCCGCCGCCGGGTACAGCGATATGTGTGCCGTCGGGTGGTCTGCACAGGCCTGTTCAAGTTCATTGAGATTGCCTTGTTGGGCTATGACCAGCAGCCAGTTCATCAGATACGGGTTTGAAGGCTCAGCATGGCCGGAACAGACAACTAGCGGCAGGATTGGTGATCGGCAGTAGCAGCAGACTCTGTCCTTCAGCCGGCGGGTATCAAACCATTTGGTGATGCAGTCCAGATCATAGCGATGACCGCAGCGGCCCCTGACGATTACCACGTCGCGGGAACCGAAGGTGTCGTGACAGATGTAACAGCAATCATTACTATCCACGAAAGAGGCTTTTACAGGGGGCCGGACGCTGCTATCCATTCCATTACCACCATTCAATTCAGCTGTGGTATTGCAAGGGTTTGACGAGTTTCAAGGACAAAAATTCCATCGCAATAATCAAAATGTTCATCGTACTGCACAAGATCCTCGCTGACGACATGCCAGTGCTCTTTACAGGTGGCATGACAGTCTGTTGTCTGCGCCGGTTGTTGTCGCTGAACTCGGGATAGTCGTGTCCATAAAATGGGCGATGCCTGTCTTCAGGCTCTGAGTATTGATAATAAATTAGTCTCGGTTGAGCGGGGCCACGCAGGCCAGGATTGCACCTCAAACTTGGCCAACTGATCTGTGTCTGATGCGTGACCATTGGTAGACATAAAGATCTCAACGGGTATGTCAGGGTTTGTGGCTGACAGCCCCGAAGAAAACTGATGATAATTCTGCTCTTTTGCTATTAGCTGCTAACTCTCCTTTTTTCCTTGCCTCTCTTTCATCAAAG
>JAQFVO010000702.1 GCA_027942505.1 Endozoicomonas sp.
GTCGCGTTCTGAGTACCGGAATTATGGAGAATTGTTAATCAACGAGGCGTCGTCGTAGCAGGAGAACTACACCCAATCGATATCCTTCGCTAAAATTTTGAGGATTTCTGACTTGATGCCAGCCTCGGCTCTGAGAGCAATTTTTTTCATCAGCAACTTTTTTTCCAGCCCGGCGCAATCAAAAATAACCGCCCTGGTAGCACTGACAGCACGTTGATCGAGAAAAGCCGGTTCACCGACCACCAGCTTTTCTGGTACCAGTCTGGAATCCGGGCCAGGATAACGACGCCGCTGTTGGTGAATGTGCCGCCGCACTAGTTGATCACTCAGCGATCGGCTCAGAGGGATCATTCTGGCTGCCCGCGGCAGTGACATGTTTTCCTGTCCCTCATAGGAATCAAAAGTATGCATCACCGGATTGAGAGGATGAATCTTCGCCAACTGGGCGATGTGCTCCTTCAACGAGTCATCAACTAACCCAAGCTGCTGCTGCAACACAGATAACAGAACAGGCTTGAAAAAATCGGGTGAGCACAGGTAAAGGCTGCTGAGCCAGTCAATGTAACTGCAATTGAACTGGGATGCTGGCGCCTCATCAATCATGCTCCTCAGCGACTCGTAACTGATGTCATAAAAATACATCAGTGGCTCCCACTGGCATCCGATACGTTGCAGAATGTTGACGTTAACAGTGTGCCAGTCGGCGATATCATGCTTGAACCGGTGGAAAAACTGCGGCGTTAGCAGGATTTCCCATCCGGCAGGTGCGTACCATGTATAGCTTGGCGGCAGACTGATGAACTGCAACAAATAGGTCTTGGCCAGTTGATAATCCGTGTCACTCCACTGTGAATCACTCAGTTGAGCTTCTACTCTGGCCAGAAACAGTTTGATGGTGTCTTTTAACGCCGTTCCTTGCAGGCTCAGCTCTTTCCAGCCATAGTTCACCAGTGCCACATCTTGTCGACACATCGCCATTGCTGCGGCTGATGACAAGTTTGGCGCAGAATCCGGGGCAACAGGCATATGCGTCGACCGTTGGAAATGGGTCTGGCACAACCGCCAGCTGCGACCTCCATCCGGGCTGACCTCAACAAAGGCGTGGGTGCCTTCATTGGCCACCCGGCGTGATGGTATTGCCCAGTAATTACACAGCAGGTTGAGGATCAACGCCCTATGCCGGCAAACACCCTGTTTGTGAGTCAGCAGGTTGAGAAACAGTGTCTCACCCTTACCGTCAACATTTTTACTGTCGTCAAAGGTCTCCAGCCACTGCGTTAACGCTTGCAGTCGCTGCGAGGCTGTCTCAATACGATTGATGGTACGCAGCTCCTGAAAAGCCTGGCAGGTATCCCGGGAGTAAAAAACCCGGTCATCCAACAGCTTTTGCAGCCGCGGGG
>JAQFVO010000082.1 GCA_027942505.1 Endozoicomonas sp.
GTTTTTTCACTGGTATCACAATCTCATCAAGGCAGAACTTTTTTAAAGGGTTTGACGATGACCTGTCTGTAAACCCCGGCCTCAACGTAGGGGTCGGCGTCTGCCCATGCCCGGGCCTGAGCCAGACTGAGGGAAGAGATGGGTGTGTAGAAAATCAGGGGTGAGAAAAAATGCTTTTCCTCTGTGTCTCCGTGACTCTGTGGCTATAGCTTTCATGACAGAGGGTGATAAACCATCGTCATGAACATTTGTGATGATCAGAAATTGTCTCCAAAATCAGCACTACTCCCAGTGCTATGGATGGAGTATTTCTTGAGTTTCGCTAAATTGCCGCTAAAGGCCAAGAGCTGACTCCTTCAGTGAACTTTTGTGTTACATTGCCAGCACTTTTATTCATGCGAAGCTGTACATTGTCGTCAACATATTTCCATCTGAACAGCTTTTGCGACCTTGTTCACCGACGGTAAAATCGTTAACTGTGGCCACCCGGTTAAACGCGGAGATAGTTCACGGTGGTAAAGCTATATTGCATCGGGTGCATCACTCACTTTTTGTGGATTTATTTTGGAGAACTGAGCATGGCCAAGGGGCTAGTAGAACACCAGGAACGGCAAAGTGCCCTGAATCTGCTGGGAAAAAACCTGGCACGTCGAGCCAGATCAAAATGTGAAATCTGTGCAGCCTCTGGAGTACGCCTCACCATTTACGAGGTGCCGCCAGTGCCCGGTGAGCCAGAATTCGACGCCTGTCTTATGCTCTGTGAGACTTGCAAGACCCAGCTGGAGAATCCCAAAAAACTGGAACCCAACCACTGGCGCTGTCTGACCAAAAGCATCTGGAGTGAGGTACCTGCGGTGCAGGTGGTTTCACTGCGGCAACTGAGAAAGTTGTCCGAGAAGCAGTCCTGGGCGCAGGAGGCTTTGGAGTACGCTTATCCTGAAGCGAAAATCGTGCAGTGGGCAGACGCAGCGCCACTGTGAATTGGCCCGGACATCGGTACAATCAATTCTTTCTCTTTTTCAGAATCACCAGAGCCACATGTTGCCCAAGGGACATAAGCTTGTCCCTGGCACTGGCCAGAAAGTAACCATCAGCTGCACTACTAAGACCACAGGCGGTGCGCAATTTTGCGACTACGTCTTTGTCGGGCATGGTGACCACAATAGGTACCGAGCCCAGCTTCGGGTCGGTTTCCGCTATGGAGTCTGCATAGTGGATCCGGCCAGCTCTTTGATCCCATAGAAAGCACACGTAGTGTCTTTCCTTGATCGACAGAACCGCACTGACGTCGTAAGGGATGGTCTTTTCACTACCTGGTTCGCTGCCCGCCATCGGCAGGTTGACACCGGTTTGACAATCGAAATGACAGCGCTGTTCTTTGCCTTCATTAGGTATGGTCATAAACATGAATTCCGGAGAGTGCTGTTCATCGGGCAGTAGCACATCCTTACTGCCGACAAAGCCGTCCTTCAAGCTATCGACAAAAATGTTGAGCATCTCCTGAAAATTGCTCGCCCGGTGCATAATTTTTACTCTTACCTCACCGTCATCTGGCCGTTCCGGTGAGTAGCCGAACATTCTCAGTTCAATCCGTTTGCGCTCACCCTCGTCTCCTATGAACTCAGTCTCTTTGGCACGAATAAAGATAAACTGGTTGTCGGCAGAATACTTTTCCAGGTCACAGATTGTTTTCTTTTCAAACATGCCGTTTTCATCGTAAAACTCGTAAGTTCTCCGGGTTTCATCTTGAGAGCTATGGTGTAAGTCTCTGGTTAATTTCAACCGCAGCATACCATCCTTGAAATAGTGTTCCACCAAATTGCCAAGAACGTCCTGCAAAAATGGGTGGGGGTTAAAAATTGTTTTTGCTGGATCAAGAGTAAAGTCATCAGGAATAACCTCTGCCTGTATCGCATTTGAGAAATTTTTTGATGGCAGGCTGCTGACCTCGTCTGTCCGACAGTCACCCTGCATCTCGACAATGGATACTTTTTGTCTGAACGAGGTTGTTGATTGTTGCCACATGGAATCAATGCTTGGCTGCTCAGGCTCACCGTTGTTGAAATCGTAGATTTCATTGAGAATAGGCGGTATGAATTCGATTGGCTCAAGAATTTCCCCAAGTGGCACAAATTCTAACTCTTTCAACTCATCAGCGGCGTAGCGCTGGCCAAGCTTGAGATCGCGGCCTTTTATCTGCATAAGACCCATGTCAGGACTGGGTAGTATAATGACCACAGCACTGAACTTATCGTCCTGGCAAAAAAACTCAAATGTAACAAAAGCGCTACGGTTAGCTTCTTTCAAATCTGCCCCCCTCTCAAACTGTGTTTCAACTTTGAGGCTTACTATTTCTTCTTTATTGGCACAGGCATCTTCAATCACACCAGGCTTTAACCTGGCGACTCGCAGGCGGTAACGGAGCCTGATGTAATCAAGACCAGAATTGGGAATGAATTGGCCAAGATCATCACGGGGATTGAAATGATTCAGTATATCGACCAGGTTTTTCAGGTGGCTGGCCCGTTCATCTTTCGTGGATTCTAAAGCAGCCACCCGGCTTTTTGCATCATCAATCAACTGATCCAGCAAGCCGTTGTTCGACATAGACATAAAGAAAGCGGCAAGGCCACAATTATTGTCACTGGCCTGAATGCCAGCACGCACCCACAAGCCAACATCACCATAAATACGGGGCTCTTGCACAGCGTCAACCTCAATGATCTCCACTTCTTTGGCAGCAGAGACCTGAGGTGATATCTTCACGCCCTGACGTTTAAATTCCTCTAACTCGCAACACTTAATAACGTGATTAATCGTATGCTTATCGCCTCTCATCACATTGTTAACTTGCTTTCGGCTCAGTTTAATATTGCCGATATGGTCCAGAATAATGCCCGCATAAGCATCCACTTCATCAGGGCGCTCCTTGGCAATCTCCATGATCAAGGTGTTGGCCAGATACTCCAGACTCATTTCAGCAAATATTGATTTTTTAGATGAGGCAGAATTTGGTACTACAGCAGGCATAGGTTCATCCTGAACCGGAGTTACCCGAAACACACGAGAGTTCTCCAGCCTGTCCTGTTCCAAACCATCCATAGTGGCGTCTGGTAAAATCACCACCTCATGTTCTCTAAATTCATGCTCCACGGTGGGTGAAATCGTTGCCGGAGATCGTTGATCGTTTTCTTCGATGCTCTCGGTGGGTGAAATCATTGCTGGAGATCGTCGATCGTTTTCTTCGATGCTCTCACGCTGCCTCATGAGGGCGTCGATTTCGTCCGGGGTTTTTACACATTCCAGAATCAAGCGAGCTCGATGATTATCCAGACCACACTGGTTTTTAAGGGTGCGATCGAGAAAGTCAACACTCATGCTCTGAAAATCAAGGGTCAATATCTGATCGGTGACAACAGGATCAAGTTTAAGCGACTCACAGACTTTATTCAGACGACGAAACTCTTTAGCCAGCTGGCACTGGCTGAAGACAGGGTTTTCAGGCTTGACTACAACTGATTTTTCAGCCTGTTCAGCACGGAGCTTGATACGCAGCTGGCGCTTCTGTTCAGATATACTCATTGTCGACGTGTCGGTTGCTATCTTTTTACCAGAACGAAGCTGCATCTCAGTTTCAAGCGTATTGAACGACGATCCTGTTGACGATATTTTTTTATCGGTGACGGCGTCCATCCAGGCGCGATGGGGTGCAATCTTTTGCGGATCTCCGGCAATAACTGCACCAATCTGTTCATCAGATAATTGCTGCACGTAGTTGTAAAGCTTGAAATTGTCATCTGTGTGCAATGCATAGCGGTTAGGTTCTATGAGTTTCAACAGCGCCAAATCGTATTTTCTTTGATCAACATATTGCGCAACCAGGATCTGATTTAATTTGAGAAGATTGACTTTGTAATCGTCTCTTATGCCCTCAAGACGAGATTTTATATCAACAGGCAACTCGGCCAGAATACCGTGGAAACCCTGAATGGTGATAAGGTGATTTTTGTACAACTCATACAGGCAGTTATAAAACTTCATCAGATTTTGTTTCAGATCATCCTTAGACCAGGGCGTGACAGCGGATTTAAGAATCTCACGCTTCAGATCAATCAGCTCCAGGGCAGGGGAGTTCAACAACGTGCTGGTTAATGTTTGCAAACTACCACTAAACAGGTCTCTTTTCAGGATGGTCTCTTTGCCGCTAAGCTTGACGGTGTAGTCCTCAAGATTCTTGAGCTCTTTGATTATACCGGACGTTTTGACAAAGTGATTTTCCAGCAGGTTTTTTTGCTGCTCAAGATAGGTGGACACCTTGCGGGAGAACACCTTGTTACGCCCAGTGACAATAGCAATATTGGGACTTACTGACGCT
>JAQFVO010000179.1 GCA_027942505.1 Endozoicomonas sp.
TGCTTGAGTCCGGGCAGTGGGCGTGTTGTGGCGATTTGAACGGTCCGGAATTCGGGCTAACAGAGATCCACAGTATGAAGTTCAGTTCATGCGATAACTATCTGTTTACCAGCACTTCGGGTGAGGTCGTGAAGATCTGGGGGTGGGATGGGCAGGGGAGTTGGAGGGGCCTGAGCAGTGAGCAATATGATGAGGAACGTAAAGTCCGCTTAAGTCAGTCAGGCGCAAATGCGCTGGTGGTTGGCCCGCAGTCAATAAGTATCTGGGGTCGTGATGGCAATGGGTTATGGGCTGTCAAAGGGAATATTCCGGTTAGCCGTGCCTCGAAGGTACATTTCCACCCGATGGCAGAGCACCTGATTGTTATCAGGAGTAGTTTCTACATCCGGATTGTGGAAATACGCCCGGCGCTTGAGCCCGAAGGTCGGTAAATACGGGGAGGAATCATTTCCTGCTGTTTCGATCGAAAGTGGAAAACCGCAGCTAAACGGAACTCTGCGTATGCTACAAACGTTGCAGAATGATGTCCCAATCAGTCGGGGTGTTCAAGCCCTTTCGCGGCAAATATCTCCACATGATGCACCCGCATCATGGTCGCAGTGGCATATCACCGGGTTACCCCCGGAGGTGCTGTCGCACATTTTCAACTTTCTTGATTGTGACAATATTGCCCGGGTAAATGACACTTGTCAGGCATTTCGAAAGGTGGTTAAGGCGCATCACCCACAAGCCCTTTTATTCAGCCAGTTTCCTCAGTTGTTCAGGAAGCAGTTCCCGCAGTCCATGTTATGGCTGAAACAGATAGTGAAAGATGGTCTGCACCCCTTCACCAGGCCCTTTGCCATAGAGAGGCAGTTCTTGAATGCAGAGCAACAGGCTGCTGTATCGTGTTTTCACACCTTGGGAACCATGATGTCTACCCCCGTGTATCGTCCCATGGAGGTTATTGCCAACAACGTCGGGTTCCAATGTATTGGCATTATTTGTGCCAGGACCAATAGCAATCTTTCGATTTATTTCCAGAATGCCGACGCTGTGTGCCTGATGGCGCAGAACGATGCGGGCGTGTGGTCAGAACAGAAAATAGAACTGAACCGACCTCACCTCCAACCCCCGCTGTCTATTGCCAGATCTTTTAGAGGGAACTTTAGCCCTGATGGACGTTATTTTTCCGTTTTGGGCTTTAACGACATTCAAATCTACAAGCATGATAGTGGCGCGTGGCAGTTGGTCAATC
>JAQFVO010000102.1 GCA_027942505.1 Endozoicomonas sp.
AAGTCGCCAAGGTGGGAGTCTTCATCGTCACCAATGGGCGTCTCCATGGAGATTGGCTCTTTGGAGATCTTCAACACCTTGCGAATTTTGTCTTCCGGCATGTCCATACGTACCGCCAGCTCTTCAGGGGTGGGTTCGCGGCCCATCTCCTGCAGCATCTGTCGGGAGATCCGGTTCAGCTTATTGATTGTCTCAATCATATGCACCGGAATCCGGATGGTGCGAGCCTGGTCCGCAATGGAGCGAGTGATCGCCTGGCGTATCCACCAGGTGGCATAGGTCGAGAACTTGTAACCACGACGGTATTCAAACTTGTCTACCGCCTTCATCAGACCAATGTTGCCTTCCTGGATCAGGTCAAGGAACTGCATGCCACGGTTGGTGTACTTCTTAGCAATGGAAATAACCAGACGCAGGTTTGCTTCCACCATTTCTTTCTTGGCACGCCGGGCTCTGGCCTCGCCCAGAGACATCTTACGATTGATGTCTTTTATCTGGACCAGCGAAAGGGTGAATTCTTTCTCAATGTTGGCCAGTTTTTTCTGGGCACGAACAATCTCTTCGCGGAAGTTTTGCAACGCCTCTACGTAGCCGCCGCTACCTGCTGCCAACTCATCGACCCAGTTCAGATTGGTCTCATTACCCGGGAAGGCGTTGAGGAAAATCTTGCGTGGCATTTTTGATTTACGCACACACAGCTGCATCACTGTACGTTCACTGTCGCGTATGCGCTCAACGGCATTGCGAATGCGGAACACCAGCATGTCAAAGATGCGCGGCACCAGTTTCAGGGGCATAAAGACTTCTGCCAGCTCATCAAGTGCTGTCTGGCTTTTGTCCCAGCCCTGACTGGCAATGGTGGCGTCGGCTTTTTCCAGGGCTTGTCTGAGCAGACTGAAGCGCTCTTTGGCCTCTTCCGGGTCAAGACCGCTATCGCCCTCTTCCTCACCGTCGCTATCGTCGTCGTCATCGTCGTCGTCATTATCGTCGTCGAGCGATTCGTTGAGCTCAACCTCTTCGTCGTCGGACGTGGTGATCTCGGTGTCATCATCCGGGTCGATGTAGCCGCTGATGACGTCGGTCAGACGACCTTCTTCTTCAGTCAGCCGGTCGTACTCATCGAGGACAATCTGGGCGGAACCGGGAAAATGGGCCAGGGCTGACATCACTTCACGCCAGCCCTCTTCGATGCGCTTGGCGATCTGGATTTCGCCCTCACGGGTGAGCAGCTCAACGGTACCCATTTCGCGCATGTACATACGCACCGGGTCAGTGGTTCGACCGGCTTCCTGTTCCACGGCGGCAAGGGCGGCGGCCGCTTCTTCGGCGGCGGCCTCATCGGTATCGGCCTCCGACATGAGCAGAGTGTCAGCGTCAGGCGCACTTTCGTAAACGCTGATGCCCATGTCATTGATCATGCGGATGATGTCTTCCACCTGATCAGGATCGGAAATATCTTCCGGAAGATGGTCATTAACCTCCGCGTAAGTCAGGTACCCCTGCTCCTTACCACGGGCGATAAGCTCTTTCAATCTGGATTGTTGTTGCGAATTTGCTGACATATCAACCCTTTAACAGCGGATTTTGACGAACCGGACAAAAAAACGTAAGCAGGCAATTATAGCTCATAAACAGAGTAAAGCACCACTGGGCGGCAGCCCCGACTTGGTTGGACGAGTTACCGGAATGCAATCCATGATGCGGGCAACCTTTCCCTGGCGTATTCAGACCGGGTTTGAATTAGAGACGTGGTCAATAAAAAAGTTCCACGGGACACAGTGAAAAACAAGTATACCTAATAATCACTGTTGTGCAGTGATTTTTTGTGACCCGACCGGGCGCTCTGGGTGGTTGGGGATCACAATCTTTGATCAGGGTGTCCTTGAATAACTTCGGGGCGTTACCGGTTGCCCGTTGCCCGCCGCCCGCTTCCCGCAAAAGCACAAATGGCTGGGCTTTTGCGGGCAGCGACCTGACATATCAAAATTTCAGGGCATTTCCTTATAGTTGAGGCTCTTGCGCTTGCTTTCAAGGAGTTCCAGGTATTTTTTCCGTGTTTCCTCGTCCAGCTGGCTGGGCTTGCGATTGTTCAGGTTGACGCTCAGAAAGTTGCTGTGTTGGCTCTTTTTCTGAGCTTCGCGATTGTTTTTACGGATCGCGGCAATGGTGTCGAGAAACTCTTCTGGATGGGCAACTGTGCCGTGATCAAGGGCTGCCAGTGACTTCAGACGCTCGCCTTTATCGGTATCGTACCACCTGGCAATCAGCCTGGCGGCAGTCAGATTTGGCTCTTGCTTCAGTACCGTCAGCAGATCAATTAATAGCTGATTGTCATTATCGTTTGCCAGATGCAACTCACTGAGCGGTTCTGCTACCTCACGGGCAAACTCTGGATTGCACAACAATTGTCTTATGGCATAGCCAGACGAGGACAAACGGGCAGAACGGGCCGAAAATTGTTGCCGGTATGGTGCCGGCCGGGTGTATGTTTCATGCCGCTGATAATCGACCGCTGGTGGATATTCGTTGCTGTGTGGATAAGTGTCATCGTGCGGTGCGGTGGCGTGATGGGCCGGTGCCGGGGTTGGCTCAGTTTTTTCAGTTCGTACTGTTTCCTCAAAGTGTGCCTGCAGGTAGCGAGTATCGAGCCCGGTGCGCTCAGAGAGCCGGTTCAGCATCAGCTGGCGAAACAGTCCTTCGGGCAGCTGGTCGACGTAAGGCTGCACCAGTTTGGCCAGTCGGGCGCGACCATCCATGGTGGTCAGGTCCAGCTCCGCTTCCAGTTCGCGAAACAGCAGATTGTCCAGACTGACCGCCTGACTTTTGATCCGCTCGGCAAAACTCTCCGCGCCCTCGCTGCGCACAATGCTGTCAGGGTCTTCACCCTGAGGCAAAAAGAGAAAGCGAGCCTGACGACCATCAAGCATATTGCCCAATGTCGATTCCAGGGCGCGCCATGCCGCCCGGCGCCCGGCATCATCGCCGTCAAAACAGAATACCACCTCCGGCACCACTTTGAATAATCGCTGCATATGGTCAGCCGTGGTGGCGGTGCCCAGGGTGGCAACGGCATTGGTAATGCCGTGCTGAGCCAGGGCGACCACATCCATGTAACCCTCAACCACCAGAATACGGCTCAGTTTGCGGTTGGCCTGACGCGCCTCAAACAGACCATAGAGCTCTTTGCCTTTGTGGATAATGGGCGATTCGGGCGAGTTCAGGTATTTCGGTTTTTCGTCGCCAAGGACGCGGCCACCAAAAGCGATGTAGCGCCCGCGACTGTCGCGGATGGGGAAGATGATCCGCTCCCGGAAGCGGTCGTACACCGTGTTGCGGTCTTCATTGTGCACCAGCATGCCGGTGGTGATCAGCTGCTGCTCTTTTTCCGGCGACGTGGCCAGTTCGCTCTTCAGATTGTCCCAGCCCGGGGGGGCAAAACCGATGGCAAAGTGCTGACAGGTCTGTGCATCCAGCCCCCGGCGCTTCAGGTAATCGATGGCGCGCGGCGACTGCTGGTGCTGTTTAAGCTGGCGGCTGTAGAAATCCACCGCGCGGTCCATCAGGTTAAACAGTTCGCTGTGGTCGGGGCCGCGCTGTCGATGACTGCCCTCTTCACGCGGCACGTCAAGGCCCAGTTGTCCGGCCAGCGTTTCCACCGCCTCGGGAAAGTCCAGGTGGTCATGATCCATGACAAAACCCAGGGCGCTGCCGCTGGCGCCACAGCCAAAGCAGTAGTAGAACTGCTTGTCCGGGCTGACAGTAAACGACGGTGTCTTCTCTTTATGGAAGGGGCAGCAAGCGGAGTAGTTGCGGCCAGTCTTTTTCAGCTTTACCCGCTGGTCGATGACATCGACGATATCAACTCGGGTGAGCAGGTCATCAATAAAATACTGCGGAATCCGTCCGGCCATGATGGGCGCCTGAAACAGAAAAACGTGAGAGTTAGCGGGCAGAGTCTATCTCTGCTCCGTCAGCTTAAACGGGATTTGATTATCTGGCTAATGGCTGACATATCTGCCCGGCCCTGGGCCTGGGGTTTAATCACTGCCATGACTTTGCCCATATCGGCCATGCTGGCGGCACCGGTACTGCTAATGGCGAGTTCAACCAGTTCGGTAATTTCGGTCTCAGAGAGGGGGGTAGGGAGGAATTCGGTCAGGACTTCCAGCTCCAGCTGCTCCTGATCGGCAAGATCCGTACGCCCGGCAGACTGGAATTGCTCAATGGCATCGCGACGTTGCTTTACCATTTTATCCAGCACTGCCAGGGCACGTTGATCGTCCAGCGATTTTTCATCGACCTCAATGCGCTTCAGTTCTGCCAGGGCTAACCGAATGGTGCCCAGTCGTGCCTTGTCGCGATTGCGCATGGCGTCCTTCATGGCGTCTGTCAGTTGATCTCTGACGATGCAATCACTCATGGCGCGTTCCTTTTCAATTAACTCAGAAGCGGGGTTGGGTCGAGGCGTAAATCACACGATTGATAAAACTGATATCAGTCTATCAATACAGACGCTCACGACGACGCTGCTCGCGCTGCAGTTTTTTAAGATGACGCTTAACAGCAGCAGCGGCCTTACGCTTGCGAACGGTAGTTGGCTTTTCGTAGTGCTCACGACGACGCACTTCAGCGAGGATACCGGCTTTTTCACAAGAGCGCTTGAAACGGCGCAGGGCTACGTCAAACGGTTCATTCTCTTTAACTTTAACAGCAGGCATGCAGAGATCACCTTCCTTTAAATAACAAGTTGTGGACCACAGGCACATCGTTGCGCGATGAGCGCCCATGGTTGGAATACAGCCAATGCTGCGCGGATACGATCGACCGCAGTGTTAAATACTGATCGGGTTACGCCGGCTTTGGGCGCAACGGGTATTAATACTTAAAAAGCGGATCAAACGTGATTTTACAAGGGGCGCAATTCTAAAGCCTATTCAACAAAAATGCAAAAGGCGTCCGCTTAACGTATGATGCTGTGCCCTGAAAATTTTACCAGCATTGTTTGCCACAGGTTTGTTACATGATCGTTCTCGGGATAGAAACTTCCTGCGATGAAACCGGCATTGCCCTGTACGACAGCCACCGAGGTCTGCTTGGGGATGCTCTGTTCAGTCAGATTGATATGCACGTCGATTACGGCGGCGTGGTGCCTGAGCTGGCTTCGCGGGATCATATCCAGCGTGTGCTGCCTTTAATTGATGAGGTGCTGGGTCAGGCCGGCATTGGCAAACGCGAGATTGACGCCGTTGCCTACACCAGGGGGCCTGGCCTGGTGGGTGCCCTGATGGTGGGTGCCTGTATCGGCAAGGCACTGGCCTGGGCCTGGGGCATACCGTCGGTGGGCGTGCATCATATGGAAGGCCATCTGCTGGCCCCGATGCTGGAAGAAGCGCCGATGGCGTTCCCCTTTGTCGCCCTGCTGGTCTCCGGTGGCCACACTCAGCTGGTTCAGGTTGACGGCATTGGTCGCTACCGCCTGCTCGGTGAATCGGTGGACGATGCTGCCGGTGAAGCGTTCGACAAAGTGGCTGCCATGCTTGGTCTGGATTATCCCGGCGGGCCCGCCATAGCGCGCCTGGCGCAACAGGGGCAGCCCGGGCGGTTTCGCTTTCCACGGCCGATGACCGATCGTCCTGGTCTGGACTTCAGTTTCAGCGGTTTGAAAACTTTTACCCTCAATACCGTAGCGAAATGCAACGCCGAAACTGATGTTCAAAACCCCAGCCACCAAACACTGTCTGACCAGGACAAGGCCGATATTGCCCGTGCCTTTGAAGAGGCGGTGGTAGCAACGCTGACCATCAAATGCCGGCGTGCTTTACAGCAGACCGGGATGAAGCAGCTGGTCATCGCCGGTGGTGTCAGTGCCAATCTGTCGCTGCGTACCGCCCTGGAGGATATGGTGGCCAAAGAGGGCGCACAGTTGCGCTACGCCCGCCCGGAATTTTGTACCGATAATGGTGCCATGATTGCCTACGCCGGCTGTCAGCGCCTGCTGGCCGGACAGCGTGACGGCCCGGAGACGACGCCCGTGCCCCGTTGGCCGATGGAGCAGCTTGAGCCGGTCGCTTAGGGGGTGTCCTGAAATAACTTCTACATCTGCTACCCGCTACCCGCTTCCCGCAAAAGCACAAACGGTTGGGCTTTTGCGGGGTGTGTCCTGAAATGTGGAAATTATTTCAGGGCAATTCCTTAGTCGGCCATGAGCAGGAAATGGGGTCGAAAAAAGCTACACAGCCAAAGGGAACAGTCTTTTCATCATTAAGGCGAGGCGCAAAAGGCTCTGAAAAGAAGGGAACCACAAAGGACTTGTTCTGCTACCTAGTGGGTCTTGGCAATTTACTGTTGGGCAGTGGGTTGTATTTACTCTTTAAAGACCGGCATCAAGGCGGTGACCAGGTGGTTGC